>CAZTXR010000279.1:0-2366 GCA_964617605.1 uncultured Clostridia bacterium
ATCAAAAGCAAGGATAACAATAAAATTAAATATGTAAGGAACCTAAGCTCAAAGAAATTTCGAGATGAAGAAAATGCATTTGTTGTGGAAGGAGTAAAATTTGTTCTTGAAGCAATCAATGAAGGAGCAGATATAAAATTTCTTCTTGTGAGTGAGGACGTACAAAACAAGGATGAGGTCAAAAAAATAATTTCCCTGGCAGATGAGGATAAGGCAGTGATTTGTTCCCGGCAGATATTTGACGGTGCAGCCGATACGGTAAGTGCACAGGGGGTGCTTGCGGTAATAAATAAGAAAACTCCAAACAAGGAAGACCTTATTAACAGATATAATTTTATCATTATGTGCGACCGCATACAAGACCCCGGCAACTTAGGAACCATTGTTCGTATTGCCGATGCATTCGGACCTGCCGCCTTGTTTTTGAACAAGGGTTGTGTGGACCTTTATAATCCCAAGGTTGTAAGGGCTTCAGCAGGTGCCGTATTTAGAGTTCCTTTTATTATTGATGACTCTGATTCAGAATTCATTGACATAATGAAAGAAAAAGGTTTTTATATTGTGTCAACGGTAGTTGATTCCGAATATACTTTTGAAAATATGGAGGAAAGACAGAGAATTTGCTTAGTTATAGGAAACGAGGGTCAAGGGGTATCCCAGGAAATACTTAATAATTCGGATATTGCATTGACCATAAAAATGACGGGAAGGGCAGAATCTCTAAATGCTTCAGTGGCAGCAGGCATAAGTATATACGAAATTAAAAAAAAGTTGTTGAAATAATTTTTTCAATATAGTATAATTTGAAAGGTTATATCTTATTTATGTCATCCTTCGCTTATGCTCAGGATGACAAAGTTGGAGCGCTTTTTCTGAAAAATAGACTGGGACTGTAGAATCTTATATTTTTAAAATTATAACAATAGGGAAATTGAGGCAATTTAATACATAGGCAATGATAAAGAGCAGTAAGTATAAAAAAGTGTTTTACAGAGAATAATCATCATAGGCTGTAAATGATTATAGGCATTTATACTGAAGTTTCGCTTTGGAGCTTGCAAAATGAAAGAAAGAAACAAAGTAGTTTTGCACGGAAAAACCGTTATTAAAATGAGGCTTTTGAACTGGCCAAGGATATTCCTTGTGTTATTTTAAGGGCAATAAAGAGTGGTACCGCGGACTTCGCCTCTTATGAGGATGGAGTTCTTTTTGTATGGCCTAACCTAAGGAGCAAATAAATTTGATGCATTCACCTGCCTATGTAAGACTTATAGTTAAGCAAGCAATTCAATTAAGGGTAATAATATATATGAAAGAAGGGAAGCAAATGAAGGAGCAATTATTAAAATTAAAAACTGAAGCATTAAAACAGTTAAAAGAATGCAATGACAATAATGATATTGAAAAAGTTCGCATTCAGTATTTAGGAAAAAAGGGCGAATTAACTTCAATTTTACGTTCCATGGGAGCACTTTCCGAGGAAGAAAGACCTGAGATGGGCAAATTAGCCAATGAAGTAAGAGCTGTCATAGAAGAAGAAATTTTGTCAATGAAACAGGCAGTTCACCTGAAAGAATCCGAAAACAGGCTTAAAACAGAAACATTGGATATAACCATGCCCGGAAGAACTCCTGCAATAGGAAGAAGACATCCTTTAATAAGGGTTAAAGAAGAGTTGGAAAGTGTATTTATGCGAATGGGATACGATGTTTTAAGCGGTCCCGAAATTGAAACTGTTGCAAATAATTTTGACGACTTAAATGCACCCTATAACCATCCTTCAAGAGATTGGTCGGACACCTTTTATATTTCTGAGGATTTAGTTCTTAGAACTCACACATCACCTATGCAGATAAGAACCATGAAGGAAGCTGTAAAGGAAGGAAAACTTCCCATTCGTATGGTTTCTACCGGCAGGACCTTCCGTTTTGATGACGTGGATGACACCCACTCACCGATGTTTCATCAAATGGAATGCCTGGTTGTAGACAAGGGCGTTACCATGGCAAATCTCAAGGATTCAATTGACCAATTTGTTAAAGAATTGTTTGGCAGCGACATGAAAACGCGCTTCAGACCTCATAACTTCCCCTTTACAGAACCAAGTGCGGAAGTTGACGTATCCTGTCACGTCTGTATGGGTAAGGGATGCCCTGCCTGCAGCGGAACAGGCTGGAGTATGGAGTTATTAGGCTGTGGAATGATCCATCCAAATGTTCTTCGCAACTGCGGCATAGATCCGGAAATTTATTCAGGATATGCATTTGGAATGGGAATAGACAGGGTTACCATGGTTAAATACGGAGTACCGAACATCAGGTTATTATTTGAAAATGATGTAAGATTCTTAAAACAATTTTAGGAGG
>CAZTXR010000280.1:0-2352 GCA_964617605.1 uncultured Clostridia bacterium
CTTATTGGCGGAAAGCTTGCAGCACCGGACAAAACAGTTTTAACTTTGGTTGGAGACGGCGGTTTCGGAATTAACCCCGGTGCTTTAGCTACTGCCATAGAGCAAAATATTGCAGTGGTGTGGGTAGTTATGAATAATTCCGCATTTGGAACAATTGCAGGGTTAGAGTATGCAAATTATCAAACTAAATTCGGCACAGTATTTACAACTCCCGACGGCAAACCTTATTCGCCGAATTGGGCAGAAGTTGCCAAAGCATATGGCGTAGATGCTGTAAGAATAGAATCTGCTGATGATTTCAAGCCTGCATTAGAGAAGGCCATAAAGAGCAATAAGCCCTACTTGTTGGATGTACCCATGGAAAATATTGCAGTACCCACTCCCGGATGCTGGAACATTAATGATATTTATAATCCTAAGCAGGGCATTGCCAATGGAAAATTAGTGAGGAATGAAAATAATGAATACAGGGCACCGAATCATTCAGTGTCCCATAAATAACTGTTTATTATTCAAAAGGAGGATAATATGACGAGGAAATTTTCGCTTGCTTATCTGACAATACCGGGAACTGATCCGGTTACCCAGATAGAGATTGCCGCTGATGCAGGATATGATTTTGTCAGTTTAAGACCAATTCCAATGCATCTGCCAAATGAACCCTTGTTTCAGTTTGATTTGGACAGGAAGTTGTTCAAGGACATAAGAAATTCATTGGAGCAAAATCACATGAAACTTATGGATATTGAGCTTGCCAGGGTTAGAGAAGATTTAAAGGTTGATGATTATGAATCGGCATTTGCAGCAGGAGCAGAACTCGGAGCAACAGATGTTTTGTCAAGTATTTGGACCAAGGATAAGGAATTTTATTTTAAAGAATTTGCAAAAATTTGTGATTTGGCCGCTAAATATAATTTAAAAGTAAATCTTGAATTTGTAACATTTTCCGGTGTGCCGGGACTAAGTGGAGCATTAGAAGTTCTTGACAAAGTGGACCGTCCTAATGCATATTTAATGGTAGATACGCTTCATGCTCACAGGTCCATGGTTGGTCCCTGTGACTTAGCAAAGGTTGACAGAAAAAAATTCGGATTTATTCATCTTTGTGATGGACCTTTAATAATTCCGTCCTTGGAGGATCCATCCATGATAGGAGTTGCCAGAGAAGGAAGATTATATGCCGGTGAGGGAGAAATTGACATAAAGGGAATGCTTTTGGCAATGCCTAATAATCCTATATCAATAGAGCTTCCCAACTCCAAAGAAATGGAGATTAGGGGAGCAGCCGGTCATGCAGCGCGATGTCTCATAACGGCCAAAGATCTGTTAGCTGATGAAGCATTTAAAGAGGAGGATGTAAAATGCCTGTAAATATAAAAACAAAAATGATTGCATTGCTTGGAAAACCTTTGTCCCAGTCTTATGCTGCAAGAATGCAGAATGCAGCTTATAAGGCTGCAGGCATAGATATGTTATACTTCTATTCAGAAGTAGAAAATGATCACTTGCCTGATGTGGTAAATGGGCTTAGATATATGAGCTTTGCAGGGTTTGCAGTGACAAAACCGAATAAAGTTGAAATAATGAAGTATGTGGATGAAAAGGATCCTCTTTGTGAAAAGATGAATGCAAGCAACACAGTGGTATTGCTGCCGGATGGAAAGCTGAAGGCTTACAATACAGACGGCATAGGGTTTTACAGGGCATTAAAAGAAGAAATGCCTGATATAAATATGGAAAAATCAACATTTTTCTGTATTGGGGCAGGGGGAGCCGGACGTGCAATATGCAGCGTATTGGCTTATTACGGGGCTAAAAAAATTTATATTGCCAATAGGACTATTTCAAAAGCCAAGCAATTGGTTGACGATATAAATGAAAATTTTGCACCTGTGGCTGAATTGGTTGATCTTGGGGATACTGTTCTTTTGAAGGATAAAATTAATGAGTCAAATGTTATCCTTAACAATACCGGACTTGGGATGATTACAAGTATTGGGGAAACTCCCATACCCAAGGAGTATCTTCGTCCGGAGCATTTATGCTTTGATGCTACTTACAATCCCTCAAAAACACGTTTTCTTACAGAGGCTGAAGAAATGGGCTGCAGCATAATGAACGGTTTAGGAATGTCTTTATACCAGGGAGCTGAGCAAATTGAACTTTGGAGCGGGAAGGCTGCTCCAATAGAAGCAATGCGTCGGGAGCTTATGAATATCCTTTCAGGGGAAAAAGAAGAGTAATATGCAAATTTCCAACAAAAGGAGGAAAGGAAATGTCTGCAATAAAATGGTTGGATGAGCACTTTGAAGAAGCCATTATGGTGATTTTATTAAGCCTCATAACTTGTGT
>CAZTXR010000281.1:0-2350 GCA_964617605.1 uncultured Clostridia bacterium
ATAGTAGTAGCAATTGCATCCATAATCGTGGGAGATACGATATTAAGAAATCAAAAGTTTTTAAAGCTTACATCAAGGGCCATAATAGGGGCCCTCATATACAAGTATATAGGAGCAAAAGCAATTGATTTAGGTTTGGCACCAACAGATTTAAAGGCAATAAATGCATTGATAGTAATACTCTTTTTAAGTTTCAATACATTCAGCCCTGCAAGAGTTAAGAAATCAAAAAAATTAAAGGCTATGGAGGAAGTAAAATGCTAACTATTACAAACTTATCAAAGACATTCAATATAGGAACAGATAATGAAGCAAACATATTTAATGATTTCAATATTCATATAAATCAGGGGGAATGTACCGGTATATTAGGAGCAAACGGCTGTGGCAAAAGCACCTTGTTCAACATAATAAGCGGTGTTGTAATGCAGGAAAAAGGAATAATTACCTTAAACGGGAGAAATATAAACAGTTTAAAAGAAAATGAAAGGGCTCAGTTTATAGGAAGAGTGCACCAAAATCCATCAGCAGGAGTGTCACCGTCACTTACTATTTTAGAAAACATAAGTCTTTCAGATAAGAAGTGTGAAAAATTCACACTGAGAAAGTTAATAAGGAAAAATAAAATAAATGACTACAAAGAAATACTGCAAACTCTTGATTTAGGGCTTGAAAACAAACTGGATACAGAGGTTAAATTCCTGTCAGGAGGGCAGAGGCAGTCCTTGTCACTTTTAATGGCAACAATGAACAAACCGGAATTGCTTTTGTTGGATGAACATACAGCAGCCCTTGATCCGAAAACATCAAGGCTGATAATGGAAAAGACACAAGAATTAATTAAAACACAAAATATTACAACCATGATGATATCCCATAATATAAAAGATACCATAAAATATTCGGATAGAATCGTAATGCTCGACCGGGGAGAAATAATACTTGATGTGAGAAATGGACAGATTACGGAGAAGGAATTATTAAGCATTTACAACTCAAGAAGCTATGGCAGCCCCTTAAATTTTGCGAGTTAGAAAAATGACGATTGTTTAACCATATCTGTGATAACCAAAACTCCATATGATGAATAGTATATAAGAGTATACTAAGCTTATATGGAGGGATACAATGAATATACTGTCATCATTTTTGTTTGCCATATCCGCCAATACAGACAATTTTGCGGTAGGGTTATCATACGGCATGAAAAAAATAAGGATAGGATTTGTAAGCAGTTTTTTGATATCTTTAATATCTCTTGCAGGTACAATAATTTCTATGTCTTTTAGTAAAATTGCTTTCAATCTGTCACCTCGAATACCGTCAAATATAATAGGAAGCATTATATTGATACTAATCGGAGGATGGACTATAGTTGATTCTTTAATATGCAAGCATTCGGATTGCATATTAAAAAATCCGGAAAAGGCAGATAAAGATAATTCATTAAATATAGATGCAAAAGAATCCGTCGTATTAGCTTTGGCTTTAACATTAAATAATGTTGGTCTTGGCATAGGGGCAGGCATTGCGGGATTAAATATTGTTCAGACATCTTTTTTAACATTTATTTTCAGTTTACTGATGATTATGGGGGGATGCTACTTAGGCTCAAAACTATTTTCAAAAGTACTCAGCCAAAAGGCAAGTTTAGTGTCGGGTTTGCTTATGATTCTATTGGGAATATTTGAAATATGCGGGTAATCAATAGAAAAGGGAAAAAATTTCGATTATTTGTAAAAACACTTGGAGGTACAATCTTCTGAGTGTTTTTTGTTGAGAAAAACAATCAGAAGATCTATAAAGACATTGTTCTTGTAAAAACCTCATAATATTGTATAATTATTTTATGAAGACAATTTCCTTTTTGGATAAGCTATTAAAATTACAAATATGTGTTCATATAATTATAATATTGATGGGGGAGTTAAAATGGAGCATATAGTCAAGGAAATTAAAAATAATCCACTGTTTGATAAAATGGATGAGGTTGAAATCATATCAATTTTAAAATGCAGCAATGCCTCTGTTGAAAGTTTCTCGGAAAATCAAATTTTATTTGAAAAGGATCAAAAAATTGAAAAATTAGGTATTGTAATTGAGGGAGAATTAAATTTAGTATCTCAAAAATATAACGGTACCAGGGTGATAGTGACAGCATTGGTAAAAGGTGATTTATTTGGAGAAGCATTGATTTTTGCTTCTGACAATTATTCTCCATACGACCTTATAAGTCTGTGCAAGTGCAAGGTGTTGCTTATTCCCTTCGGAATTTTTTATAATATGTGCACAAAAGCATGTGACTGCCACAATCAATTAATAAGCAATATGCTGACTATTTTGTCCAATA
>CAZTXR010000282.1:0-2345 GCA_964617605.1 uncultured Clostridia bacterium
GGTCCGGCGCCGCTTATAAATACAGCCGATGAACCGTCAACAAAACAAATTTCAGCAACATAATCAAGCTCATGAATGAGGGCAGCCCTGTAAATTTGATGAATTTTATCCCTTAATGCCATATTAATCAAGTTCATATCACCTGTTTCCAAGGCCTTAAGCAAGACAGAAACCCTGGAAATATTAAAGACCGCGTCACTGAATGCAACCTTCTTCGGGAGAAGCTTTCTTGCTTCCTTTGTTGATGTTTCAAAATTAGGTATCAAAGCACAAAATTTAAGCTTATCACTTATATTGTAATTAACTTTGTAAGACTTTTCTCCTTCTACCATAGATGCAATTAATCCGCCATATACACAAGGAGCAATATTATCAGGATGCCCTTCAATCATTACCGCAATTTGAAATAATTCATCCTTAGACAAGCCTCCATCATAAAGAGCATTGGCTCCAAACACCCCTCCCACTATACAGGAGGAGCTGCTTCCCAGCCCCCTTGATACGGGAATGTCAGTCTTCATCGTAATTTTTAGTCCCTTGATTCTTTTACCCAACTTTTCAGCAGTAAGAGCAAAAGATGTATAAACCAAATTGTCTTTATTGTTGTAAATTTCCGGACAACCTTCAATAATCAATCCCTTTTCAGTTTCCTCAAAAATATATTCATTATACAAGTTTAGAGCCAGTCCCAAGGTATCAAAACCGGGTCCGATATTGGCAGTAGATGCCGGAACAGTCACTTTAACCATTTAGTCACCCCTACTTAATTAATATTTGAAACAAACCGTACATAAGCATCCATTTCATTTGCATTTATAATATTTTTATGAATTATTTCTTTATTTTGAAGATTCCTTAAATTTTCAGGAATAATTACTTGAGTTTTATCAGATAGTTCTTCCATCAATTTAAATTCATCATCCTCTGCACTGCCAAACAGCGATTCATAAACACTTTTAGAAAATTTATAAGGGCTTGCAGTTGAAAGCACAATACTTAGGGTCTTGTCACGGCTATCATTTTTATAATCATCAAGTGCTTTGTAAGCTACAGCTGTATGAGTATCAAGCAGATATCCGAATTTTTCATAAACTGTTTTGATTGTTTTTTCTGCACCCTCCTTAAAAACGCATGCCCCGTAAAAGTCCTCACATAACTTTTCAAACATTTCCTTGCTTATCTCATATTTTCCCCCTGTATTTAACTGCTCCATGAACATTTTAACTGTGTCATTGTCCTTATCGCTTAAATAATACAAGAGCCTTTCAAGATTACTTGATACCAATATATCCATTGATGGTGAAATAGTTTTATGAAATTCCCTGTTTTTATCATAAACACCTGTCTTTATAAAGTCATACAAAACATTATTTTCATTGGAAGCACATATTAACTTATTTATGGGAAGCCCTAAAGTTTTTGCATAATACCCTGCTAAAATATTTCCGAAATTTCCTGTAGGCACCGCAAAATTTACCTTGTCCCCTATTTTAAGAACCTTTCTTTCAATTAACTTCATGTAAGAATAAAAGTAGTAAACTATTTGAGGGACCAATCTGCCTATATTGATAGAGTTGGCCGATGACAAAATCTTCTTATTTTCAGATAATTCCTTATTTATTTTATCATTGGCAAATATATTTTTAACCCCTGTCTGAGCATCGTCAAAATTACCTTTAATAGCGCAAACAAATGTATTTTCACCCTCCTGGGTTACCATTTGAGCCTTTTGAACCTGACTTACTCCGCCATCCGGATAAAAGACAATAATTTTAGTTCCTTTTACATCCTTAAATCCTTCCAAGGCAGCCTTGCCGGTATCCCCTGATGTGGCAGTAAGTATTATAACCTCACCATCCATATTATTCATTTCATATGATGCAGTCATAAGATGAGGCAAAATCGAAAGTGCCACATCCTTAAATGCTGATGTGGGTCCGTGAAAAAGCTCTGTTACATAATTTTCCCCTACTTTTACCAGGGGAGTAATTTCTTCTGTGCTGAATTTATCACTATAGGCCTTTCTTACACATTCCTTTACTTTGTCCGCAGAAAAATCATCAAGCATGATATTAAGTATAATTTCCGCAATTTCTAAATAATTTTTACCCCTTAAATTATTTATGTCAATCTTTTTCTTATTTAAATCCCTCATTACAAAGAGCCCCCCATCCCGGGCTATTCCCTTTAAAACAGCCTTGGATGCAGTGGATTTAATATTAGAATTTCTTGTGCTTTCATAACTTTGAAACATTGATTCCTCCGTATTCACTTATGATAATCTATCATATACTGTTCCCAATATAATTACAAGTGTTTTTTAAAATATGACAATATGACAAGGG
>CAZTXR010000283.1:0-2341 GCA_964617605.1 uncultured Clostridia bacterium
ATAAATAAATGCTAACCCAAATAATTTATTGCAACCCTTTTAACCCAATAATAACGTTGTCCTTTTGTTAGATTTATATTTGTACGTTTATTTTATAAATGCAATCTTTCTTTACCCAATAAGAAAGAATACGTTTATCACCATAATTCTACCACATGATTGTAATTTTGTAAACAACATTTTGTACAGGGTTTATAAATAAACAGTAAAATTATAAAAATAAATAAAATATTAAAAAGGAGACCTCAGGTCTCCTATGATATTTATATTATGATACGTTATTCATGGTTTTATTTTAGAGCCCCAATACGTTGAAGATAACAGGTTTCCTTAACATACGCCAAGCTTGCATCAAGAAAAATCTAAAAAATATTGTTTTTGTATTCAATGTATAAAGCCCTTATTTCGGACATCTTTTCATTCATTTGTATTTGGAGGTCAGAAGCATAGTCGTAATCACCCTGTGCAATTGCTGTTTTAATTTTAGTGAATATGCACTTTTTTGTCATACTATCCTTCATTAACTTTGTTTTTAAATAAACAATTCTTTCCCAATTTACAACATCCAAATCTGTTGCATGGTCTGACTCGCTGTGAAGCTTTACAAATGTTTTTAATATCATAATATTATCATGTATTATTCTGCCTTTAAGCTCGTTTTTCCATTTTTCTGCAGTGGAAATTCTAAAAGAATTCATGAGTTCATCAGTAAAAACATTGCCCTTTTTCAATACTTGCTGCTTTATTTTATTAAATGTAAAAGCACTTATATTTTCCCATACCGTTGCGGGTGCCTTTCCATACAGCTTATCTCTTTCTTCCTGTGTATAGTATTCAAATAAATCATTTTCGCTTCTGTACTCTTTGAACTTTTCAAGATAAACAGCGTCTTCACCATATTTCTTTGATATTTCTTTCTCTAACATCCCACAATCCATTCCGGCAGCAGTCACAGATATAATTCCGTCCAACATTCCCTGATAACATGCCGCTGTAACAAGATAAGTATTAGAATATGGATTTGGTGACCTGAGTTCATATCTTGTTGCATTAACATTGTCAACATTCCTTATAACTCCAATAAGTACGGAACGGTTTCTTGAAGGTGATTGTTTTGTGCCGCCCAAGGAGGTAACAATGCACACAGGCGCTTCAAATCCCGGCTTTAGCCTGTTAAATGCATCATTTGTAGCTGAAACTATAGGGTTAATAACCTCATAATTTTTTAATATGCCCATAAGTGCACCATAACCTATTTCACTTAGATAATCCTTTTTCATATCTAAAGGAGAAAATAAATTAATTTTTTTATTATCCTTAAGTTTTACCGCCACTCCAAAGTGAGTATGTTCCCCATTTCCGGCAACGCCTTCTATGGGTTTAGCCTTGAATAATACTTCTAAACCATGGTGTCTGAATTGGTCCTCAATTAACTCTTTAATGAAAATTTCGTTGTCAGCTGCTTGAAGAGGGCTTGAAAATCTCCAATCTATTTCTAACTGCTCCATTACATGGGTTATTCTTCCTTTTGCATCAATTTTATTTGTGATGCCCCCTACTTCCTTGTGTGCCATTTCAGGTTTTAAATCATAGCATTCTAATAGGTCCATTATTTTTTCCAAAACTGTTCTTACTGTCCCCATTGTTCTTTTCCAGTATTGTTCCTTTAAAACCTGTGAAGCGTGCAGTTCTTCAAAATCTGCACTTTGCTCAGGTGTTTTCACCCACATTTCCAATTCAGTGGCAACAGTCAATAAGATTTCATCCAGGTCTTCGTATCGAAAGTTTAGGGACTTTGACACTTCAGGGTGTGCCTTTAGAACACTATTTAGTTCATTTTTAAAATGATTTTCTGCTCTTTTAAGAATTGATCTTGAACAAACCAATTTACCATCATGAATTATAAATGAAGGTATCTTTAATGTACCCACCGGAAGACCGTTGTTATCATTAAAGTGTTCATAGTTGTAATCAATAAACCAGTTGCATTCTGCATCCGGCAGCAAATCAACCCTTGCATTGTTTAAATCGGCAATACCCTGCAATTCAACGCTGGATCCATCAGTCTGTATGCCAAATTTAATCATTTCCTCCATATCTTTTATAAACAATTTTATGGGTATCTTTTCGTCTGTACCATTGCCCCCAATATCTACACCCATTAAGGATGCAAATTGAATTTCAGGATGCTCATTTAGAATCTTGGTCAAATCTCCAATATTGTGATGCTCAGGCTTTAATGTATAAATCATTTTACTCATATAATTCTCCTTGTTTTTATAATGGGTGACACCTCTACTTCTTAGAAAGAGGTGTGTCCCCCTTCAAGTACGGGGACATT
>CAZTXR010000284.1:0-2334 GCA_964617605.1 uncultured Clostridia bacterium
GGCAAAGGACATAACCTTATGTTTAAATAAGTTTATACCCATAGCTTCCGCAGCTGTTTCATCCTCTCTGATTGCTTTAAAGGCACGACCGTAGCTTGAATTTATTAAAAGAGATATTAATATAACCGAAAGTATAGCTACACCAAAGAAGACCCACATGGTTGGCATGGATGGAATACTTTTTATTCCCAAGGCTCCGTTTGTAATAGTTTTTGCATTAGTAAAAACAATACGAATTATTTCTGAAACACCTAATGTTGCTATGGCCAAATAGTCGCTTTTTAGCCTGAGAACAGGTATGCCAATCAGTATGGCAACCAAGGCTGCCAAAAGCCCTCCCAATATAAGTGCCGCAACAAAGGGCAGGTGGATTTGTGCCAAAACAGGATTTTGAGGAATAATATAAAATATTTTGGCTCTTTCAGCCAAGGGTACGGTAAATATTGCTACAGTATATGCTCCTATAGCCATAAAACCTGCCTGCCCCAAGGAAAACAACCCCGTAAAACCATTAACCAAATTCATTGAAACGCTTACTATTGTATAAATTGCCGACAAATTTAAAACACGCCTTATATAATCATCACCAATTTGTTTTGTATCCAAAAGTATTATTATTGCCGCAAAAATGGCAATCAGCAAAATATTTAAATATATTTTTTTATTTTTATTATTTAGTTTATCCATCATACCTTATCCGTCACCTTCTCTCCAAGAAGCCCTGTAGGTTTAACCAACAATACAATAATCAATATAATAAATGCTATTGCATCCCTGTATCCTGTTAGGGAAGGCAGAAATGTGATAAGCATAATTTCAGCCATTCCAAGTATAAAACCACCCAGAACAGCGCCCGTTGTATTGCCGATTCCTCCTAATACTGCAGCTATAAAACATTTAAGCCCCGGCATAACACCCATCAAAGGATATACTGAAGGATATTTTGAGCCCCAGAGCATGGCTCCTATTGCTGCTAAGGCAGAGCCAATTATAAAAGTAGTGGATATTACTTTGTTTATATTTATTCCCATAAGTCGAGCTGTTTCAAAATCCTTTGATACTGCTCTCATTGCCATACCGATTTTAGTTTTGTTTGTAATATAAAGTACTGCATACAATAAAATTATGGTAACAAAGGGAGTTATTATGGTTGCTACAGACAAGGAGATACCTCCCAAATCCACTGCCTTAGTTAATAGTTTAATATCGGGAAATCCCTTAGGAACACCTGTAAATAAATAAGTTGCTAAATTTTCTAAAAGAAATGATGCACCAATGGCAGATATCATAATTGACATACGCGGAGCATCCCTCAATGGACTATAAGCTGTTTTTTCAAGCAGTATGCCAAGCAATACAGTGGCTGCTATTACAAGAGCTATTGCAAGGTACCAGGGTAAACTGAAATTAACAATACCAAAAACCATGAAATAAGCCGCCATCATAAAAATATCGCCATGCGCAAAATTAATAAGCCTTAAAATTCCATAAACCATAGTATATCCTATTGCCAGAAGGGCATAGAGACTTCCGATAGATATGCCGTTGGCAAGCTGCTGCATGAAAATTTCAATAGTCATAATTATTCCTCCAACTCAGTTAAAAACTGCAAAAGGGCGAACGAAGAGTTCGCCCTGACTTAATTGATTAATTATTTTACTTCGACTGTATCAATGTATACAAATTGTCCTTTTTCAACAGTTTTTATAACAGCTATATTTTTGTCGGCGTCTCCTTCTTCCGTGAAGTTAATAAATCCCGTAACACCTTCGAAATCTTTTGTTGCATTCAAAGCATCTTTTATTGCAACTCCGTCAGTTGAGCCTGCTCTTTCAATTGCATCTCTTACCAAAAGGTAAGCATCATATCCTAAGGCCGCAACTGCAGGTATAATAGGCTCTTTGCCTGCTAATTCCTTCTTATATCCCTCAACAAATACCTTTGCTTCTTCTGTAGCAGGGTCGTTTTCGTCAAAGAATGTAGAAAGAACTATTCCCTCTGCATCTGAACCGGCAACATCTATGACAGAAGGATTTTCCCATGTGTCTCCGCCCATTATCAAGCTTTTAATTCCAAGAGCTCTTGCCTGTTTAATTATTAAAGGAGCAGAAGTTGCTGAGCTTGGCGCAAATATTACGTCTGGATTTTTAGCTTTCACATTTGTAAGAATTGCATTAAAGTCAGATTCATTTACCTGGAACTCGGAAATATCAACTATACTGCTTTCATCTCCTGTTAATTCTTTAAATGCATTTATAAAGAAATTTCCAAGACCAACAGAGTAGTCATCACCGTTTTGCATAATAACTGCTGCTGTCTTTGCTCCTTGTTGAA
>CAZTXR010000285.1:0-2330 GCA_964617605.1 uncultured Clostridia bacterium
TGAATTTTTGCAACATTTTAAGCAAAATGACTTTGTTTATTTTATTCTTGCAAAATCTGAATTATAAAAAGTTCTGTAATATTTTCAGCTGTGGAGCATCCTAAGTCATGCTTGATGAAAATGAGCACCACATCTAAAAGGGACAGTAAGATACGTCCCTACTGTCCCACTCTATTTAATTAACAGTGCTGAAGCAATACCAAAATAAACCGATAATGCCAATGCGTCTACGATTGTAGTGATTAAGGGTCCTGCCATTATGGCAGGGTCTAATTTCAGCTTTTTAGCTACTAAGGGAAGGGTTCCGCCCACTATTTTTGCTAACATGACTGTAGTTGCTACCGTTATAGAGACGGTTATTGAAACAATTAAACCTACCCTATCGAAAAACATGTTTTTCACAAAATTAACAGATGCTAAAGAAACGCCTACCACCAAACTTATTCTGAATTCCTTCCACAAAACCTTCCATATGTCTTTTAGTTCCACGTCTCCTGTTGCCAAGCCACGAATTATTAATGTCGAAGATTGGCTTCCTGAGTTTCCGCCGGTATCCATAAGCATAGGAATAAATGCGGTAAGCACAACAACCGCACTGAGGACATCCTCAAATTTAGTAATAATGCTGCCTGTAACCGTAGCACCAATCATTAATATCATCAGCCAGGGAATTCTCTGTTTAGCTAATGTAAATACACTTGATTCAAGGTAGGCTTCATCTGAAGGTACCATAGCAGCCATTCTCTGGAAGTCTTCTGTGGCTTCATCTTCCATTACATCCATTATATCGTCGAATGTGATTATACCGGTAAGTCTGTGCTCCCTGTCAACTACAGGCAAGGCCAGGAATCCGTACTTTTTAAAAATATTGGCTACTGTTTCCTGGTCGTCATGGGTTTCCACATAAATAACATCCTCAAACATTATGTCTTGTATACTTTGATTCAGCTCTGAAACAACCAAATTTCTCAAGGATACTATTCCATCCAACTCTCTTTTATTATCCGTAACATAACAGGTATAAATTGTTTCCTTGCTTAATCCGATTTCTTTAATATGTTCTAATGCATTTTTTACGGTCATATCCTTTTTAAGCTCGACATATTCGATTGTCATTAAGCTTCCGGCTGAATGAGCCGGATATTTTAAGAATTGATTGATCAATACCCTTTCTTCCTGGGTTGAGTTAACCAAAATTTTATTAACTATGTTGGCAGGCATCTCCTCTATTAGGTCTATCATGTCGTCGAAAAATAATTCGTCTAATATAAATTTCAATTCTTTATCTGTCACTGAATTAATAATATCGGCCTGTCGTTCAGGCGAAATATAAGAAAATACTTCTGCTGCTATGTCCTTGGGAAGCATCCTTACAACAAGCAAGGTAGTTTGCAAATCCAAAGGCTCTAATATCTCTGAAATATCCACTTCATTCATTTCAGAAAGCTCTTTTTTTAACTGTAAATATTTTTTTTGTTCAATCAGCTCTAAGATATTCTTTTCTTCCATTTTGTATCCTCCTTTTTGATTTTGGACTTATTTTGTCCATACCTATTAAGGAAGACACTGTGATAAACATGGCTTCCTCGACAGGCTTATTCTGTTTTCTAATTAAACTTTCGGGCAGCGGATCAGAATCCATATTTGTCACTCCTTTTCATAAAAATATAAACTATGTTTAATTATAACATAATTATAAATAAATATCACCTTTTTTTTTAAAAAAAGAACAGCAAACGCTGTTCTTCATTATTTTTAGCATATGATTAATTTATACTTCCACCCTCAAAAAGAACCTCAAATTCTTTTCCGGATATTGTTTCTTTTTCAAGAAGTGCCTGAGCTACACTGTGCAACTTTTCCATATTTTCACTCAGAAGTTTTTCAGTTTTATGATATGCGGTGTCAATTATTCTTCTCATTTCACTGTCAATTTTTCCTGCCACATCTTCACTGTAATTTCTTATTTTATTGAAATCTCTTCCTAAGAAAACTTCGTCATCGCTGGTTCCGTAGGACATGGGACCTAATTCGTCACTCATACCGTAGGTTGTAACCATTGCTCTGGCAATTTTTGTAGCTCTTTCTATATCATTTGAAGCACCTGTGGAAATATCGTCAAGAGCTAATTTTTCAGCAACTCTTCCGCCTAATAACCTGACAATATATTCTTCCATATCTGCCTTTGATCGGTAAGATTTATCTTCCTCAGGAAGATACATTGTAAATCCTCCTGCCCCACCCCTTGGAATGATAGTGATCATGTGTACCGGGTCCTTGGTCGATGAAAGCTTTGCCACAACTGCATGACCTGCCTCATGGTAAGCAGT
>CAZTXR010000286.1:0-2319 GCA_964617605.1 uncultured Clostridia bacterium
ATATGTCCAAGGGATTTTAATTATGACAAGGAGGCAGCAAGCCGCCCCCCTGTCACTTCTTGTGTTTTTCTTTGTACATATCTTTGGCAAGCCTTGCATCAAGCATTCCTTTTTTCACTGATTTAACACTTTGTCTCGTTGCGATGGTCCTGCCCGAACTTAATTGAATGACTGCCTTGCCTTCCTTAGCATATAAATCTGTGATAGAATTTACGTCAAATAATCCAAAGGCAGCGTCATGGTTGAACATGGGCTCCCTTACATTAAGATAAATAAAAATTAAATTTTCATTTATAACTAAGGGGACCTTATTGGTAATACCTAACTCTTGTCCATAATTTAAGCGGTTGTGATATAAACTTATATTGTAATAATCTGCTAAGTTTTTTGTGCAAGTTTCTATTGTTGCATTTTTTATTAAAGATGCGTCCCTTGTTATTATCTCAGTGCAGTTTCCCTTATCTTTCACATAAACAGGCAGCATTGCTTCGATTTCGTTGAATTTTATATTATTTTTCATGCAATTCATTTCCTTTGATAAAAATTTCTATTGAAATATTAACATATTCAGTTTTAGGGAGTATGTTTAAATCCCCTCCTCGAACCTTAGCTTTTGCCAATTTTACTTATTTTCACTTAATAAATATAATAAAGCAAAAAGGTGATAAATATGAACTCTGACATTAATCATATTATTCGGGAATCATTAAAAGGGGACAAATATTATCAGGAAATATTGCTTAAAAGACTAAAGCCCCTCATTTTCAAAAATATTTACTTGTATTACCATCCTTCAAATCCAATCATAGAGGACTTGGCACAGGAAGCTTATATAGTAATCCTGCAATCCTTAAAAGATTATGATGAAAAAAGGAATGTTCATTTTCTACAATATATAAAAATAAAACTCTATTATTTCTATAAAAACCTAAACAAAAAACATAATAAATATAGAATCTTAAGCCTTGAAAATTTGCAGGGTAAAGGATGCGAGTTAAAAAGTCATAATTTAAACCAAATAGATATAATTATAAAAAAGGAAGAACTAAATTTACTGTATAAATATCTAAACAAATTGACAAACAAGGAGCATGATGTTTTGCGTTTGTTTTATTTTGAGCAATATTCCATAAAAGAAATATCAAAAGAGTTAAATATAAAAGAATGCGCTCTTATGAATATAAAATGCAGGGCTGTTAAAAAGCTTAGGTTCCTGTTCTCATGTAAAAATTATAAGGGCTATAGCCCTTATAATCAGTAAAATGAAATCAAAATACTATTCCAATAATTCGCTTTTTATGTTAAAATATTATTATTACAAGGCAAAGGGAGTAAATTATGAAATCAAAGGAAATAAGAGCTGTATTTATATTGCTGCTTACTGCAGCTATTTGGGGATTTGCATTTGTTGCACAAAGGGTGGGAATGGAACATATTGGAGCCTTCACCTACAACGGCCTCCGTTTTGCATTAGGGAGTCTATCATTGCTGCCGGTAATTTATATTTTCGGCAAAAAGGCTGATGCCTCAGGCAACAATGAGGAAAGAGTAGATGCAGACTTTAAAACTACTCTAAAATCAGGAATAATAGCAGGCAGCATTTTGTTTATTGCCGCTTCATTCCAACAAGTCGGACTTATTTATACAACTGCCGGAAAAGCAGGTTTTATTACAAGCTTATACATAGTATTAGTTCCTATCCTGGGAATATTTTTAAAACAAAAAACCCATTATACCACTTGGATTGGCGCTTTTACAGCGGTTGCAGGGCTTTATTTGTTAAGTATAAACGAAAACTTTACCATTCAAATCGGAGACCTGCTGCAAATAATCGGAGCGTTTTTCTGGGCAGTTCACATTCAAATAATCGGTAAATTTGTTACAAAGGTTGATGCCATTAAATTATCCAGCGCTCAATTTGCCGCTTGTTCTCTATTAAGCTTAATAACTGCCTTTATTTTTGAAGATATATATTTAAGCGGAATTGTTGCCGCAACGGTACCAATATTATTTGGCGGTATAATGTCAGCAGGCGTTGCATACACATTGCAGGCAGTCGGACAAAAATATGCCAAGCCCTCCCATGCAGCGATAGCCCTAAGCATGGAAGCTGTATTTGCGGCAATAGGCGGTATACTGATTCTGCACGAAACAATGCCCTTAAGAGGCTACTTGGGATGTGCCCTCATGCTTGCAGGAATGCTCATTACTCAAACGGAAAATATTAAACAACCGTAATATATGGGGCTTAATGCCCCATTTTTATTTTTACGAATCTGCTTGACTTATAATTGTACCTGTGCGGGAATAATCATATCC
>CAZTXR010000287.1:0-2298 GCA_964617605.1 uncultured Clostridia bacterium
CATGTTTTAATACACTGCCTTCAATTCCTATTCTTTCAACTAAACCTTTAGCTAAAACACTTTCATCATTCATATTTATTAACTGGTATTTCAATGATGAAGAGCCGCAGTTAATTACTAATACATTCATTTTTATTCCTCCATTGTTTAAAATTTATAATTTATATAAAATCCAAAGATTTCAAATACAACTTTTTATTATATTAATTAATTTTTTGTTGTCAAATACAAGTATGTCACAGTTTGATATGTGATAATCCCATAAGGTTACATCATCCGCTATATTATAATACAAGAGCACAGCCTGAATTACTCCATAGTGAGTTGCAATTAACGAATTGTCAGGAACACTGTCAAAGAATTCCGAAATTCTTAGTTTTATATCATCATAACCCTCCCCTTTGGGAAATTTATATTTATGTTTAAATTGAATCCAGCTTTCTGATTCTTCCGCATATTGCTCAATTATTTCTTCCCAGGTCAAATTTTCAAAAATGCCGAAGTTAACTTCTGTTAAGCAGTTATTGATAACTATGTCTTTTTTATTAAAGCCTATTTCATCAGCTATTAATTGGGCAGTATTTTTTGCTCTTACAAGAGGGCTTGAAAAAATATTATCTATTCTTTCATCCTTTAATTTTTTACCTGCTTTTATTGCCTGTTCCATGCCTGATTCAGTCAATTCTACATCTGTAATACCGCTGAATCTTTTTTTTATATTTGCTTCTGATTCTCCGTGACGAACTAAATATATCATAAGTACCCCTGTAATAAAAGTATCAATATCATAAAAATTATCTGACTTATTTCAGTAATGAATCCGCAAGTATCTCCGGTCATGCCCCCTATTTTATCTTCAATCAATGTTGATATAAAATATGACGCACAAATTGTTGCAAAGCATGCAGTGAATACAACTGTCCTATAGGGTGTCAGCATTGACAGTACAAATAAGATCGACAAATTTGTAATCAATACCTTATTGTCTATGTTTTCAATAAATGCTGTTCCCATGCCTTTTGATTTTTTTGCATATTTTTTATTCCAACAAGCAACAATCGTGCCGGCCCTTCCTGCCACAGGCATCATAAAAACCGCCTCTAAACTTAAATATGAAAATAAAAGGAATTGAGAAAGTATAATTAATATAAGGCTTATAACGCCAAAGGCTCCTATATGCGAATCACTCATTATTTCAAAAATTCTGTCTTTGCTTCTGCCCGAAAATATACCGTCCGAGGTATCAGAAGCTCCATCAAGATGAATCCCACCGGTTATAACAATATATCCTATGGTAAGTATTAAGCCTCTTATAAATGATATGTATACATTGTTAAGAATTAAATAAATTACACACAAAAGAACACCTATAACTGCTCCCATAAGTGTGTAAAGATTCAGAGATTTTATGAAATTTTCTTCATTATATACAAGCTTTTTCCCTACGGGAATTCGTGTAAAAAAAGAAATCAAAGTTAAAAATCCTGAGGCCATTTTACCATTTCCCCTTTATGTTTTAACTTAATCGGAATACCCGAAAAAATAAAATACATAAAATCAGATTCAATTCCGATTTTATTGTTTATTCTGCCGCTCATATCCCTGAAATAATTTCCCATGTAGTAGTAGGGTACTAAACCTAAACCTGTTTCATTGGAAACTATAATTAATTTTTTCTTGTTTTCATTGCATATGTTTATTAATGATAAAACCTCATTGGTGATTTTTTCTTCCAAAATATTTACATCTGATACACTGCAGCTATCAAAGTCCAACTTGCTGTCCACCATGAAATTTCCAATCATAGTTGTGATACAATCTATCAATATGGCTTCCGACTGAATAAATTCCTTTTTTATCAAAAGACTTTCAAACCCGGAATACATTTCAATTGTCTGCCAAGATGACGGTCTTTGCTCTTTATGTTTTTTTATTCTGTCAGCCATTGCCTGATCAGTAACGACAGCCGTTGCTATGTACAATACTTTATCTGAATATTCTTTAGCTTTTTCTTCGGCAAATGTGCTTTTCCCGCTTCTTGCACCGCCAATAACAAATGTTACGCTCATTTTATCACCATCTATAAGATATTTACCCTTAATATTAATATTATATCACCAAAATTATATAAATCAAAGCACTTTCTTGCATTTTTTGACTATAAAAATAATACACAAAATTTGTATTTGACAATGCTGCCATTTATATTTAAGATTAACTTAAAGTATACTAAAGGATAAAAATATGAAAATAACCGGTGTTGTAGCTGAATATAATCCCTTTCATTCAGGTCACGAA
>CAZTXR010000288.1:0-2284 GCA_964617605.1 uncultured Clostridia bacterium
TGTATCGTAATAGATTATTTCAATATTTTTTTCGCTACAAACATCCGTAATTTTCTTAGTAACATGCAAATCAGCATCCTTTGATATATAAACCAATTGTGCTTCATCTCTTGACAAAGCTCTCAAAGTCTGCTTCTTTCCGATAACTATCCTTTTAACCGTTTCCATTTCAATCCCCCTTAATCCGTGACTATGTCCTTGTTTAATAAGCATGCCCCCGGTGCCATGGGATTCTTGCTTAGGCCCAGGATGACAAATAATCATAATTATGAACTTTTTTTATTGGATTAAAACACTCAAGTATTCTACCATCTTATTTTTTAGATGTCAAATACATTTTTCTCAAATTAAGTTTCCGCTTAATTAAGCTTATCTTATACATTACCGCTAACACTCGACCTAAGTTGTCATCCTGAACATAGTGAAGGATCTTAGCTTTAAAAAAGATTAGATTCTTCACCTGTGTTCAGAATGACACTAACACCTAACCTGCATCACTGCTTGTTTCTACATCATCAACAGTAATACCGATATTTCTGTATTTTTTCATTCCAGTACCGGCAGGTATTAACTTGCCGATGATGACATTTTCTTTAAGACCTATCAAATTGTCAACTTTTCCTTTTGTAGCAGCATCAGTCAGAACCCTTGTAGTTTCCTGGAATGATGCCGAAGCCAAGAATGAATCAGTGGCAAGGGATGATTTTGTGATACCTAACAGTGCCACCTCTCCCGTTGCAGGTTCTTTTCCTTCATTGACCGCAATTTCATTTTGTTGATTAAAATCAAAGCTTGAAACCAAGCTTCCCGGCAAGAGTGATGTATCACCGGATTCTTCTATTCTTACCTTATTTACCATCTGCCTGATAATAACCTCAACGTGCTTGTCGCTGATATCAACACCCTGCATTCTGTATACTCTTTGAACCTCCATTAAAATGTATGATTCTAATGCTTTCATACCTTTAATGCCCAAAATGTCATGGGGGTTAATTGAGCCTTCCGTCAGCTTATCGCCGGCTTCTATATAATCACCTTCAGTTACTAAAACTTTAGACCCGTAAGGAATCAAGTAGGTCTTGCTTTCCATTTCATCCATATTTGTAATTGTAACTTCTCTTTTGTGTGCTTTTTCCGTCAAAGTTACTTTCCCCGGAATTTCAGAAATTATAGCCTGGCCCTTAGGTTTTCTTGCCTCAAACAACTCTTCGATACGGGGCAAACCTTGAGTGATATCTGCAGCTGCTGCAATACCCCCCGTATGGAATGTACGCATTGTAAGCTGGGTCCCCGGTTCACCGATTGACTGTGCGGCGATTATTCCGACAGCTGACCCCGTATTTACAAGCTTTCCTGTTGCAAGATTAGTGCCGTAGCATTTTGCACAAACACCATGAACTGTTTTGCATGTAAGAACACTTCTTACCTTTACTTTTTTAATTCCGGAAGCTTGAATTTTCAAAGCCATATCTTCAGATATGAACTCACCGGCTTTAACAAACACTTGGCCTGTTTCAGGATGAACTACATCATCGGCAGCGTATCTGTCTGCGCATCTTTCACTTAATCTTTCTATTTCTTCCTTGCCATCTATGAAGGCTTCCACTTCAATGCCATCCGTGGTACCGCAATCCGTTTCCCTTACTATAACATCCTGGCTTACATCAACAAGTCTTCTTGTTAAGTATCCTGAGTCAGCAGTTCTAAGAGCAGTATCTGTTAATCCCTTACGGGCTCCTGTAGCTGACAGGAAGAATTCAAGAACGGAAAGTCCTTCACGGAAGTTTGATTTAACAGGAACTTCAACAGTTTTACCTACAGCAGAGGCCATAAGACCACGCATACCGGCAAGCTGTTTTATCTGATTACGACCGCCACGAGCCCCTGACACAGACATTATATAAATGGAGTTCAAAGGGTCAAGATTATCCATCAAAGCATTTGTAACGTCTTCTGTAGTCTGATTCCAGATTTTTATAACATTTTCATATCTTTCTTCATCTGTCATCAGTCCTCTTTTATATTTTTTCTCGTATTCCAAAACTTGTTTTTCAGCTTTTTCTATAAGAGTTTTCTTTTCTTCAGGAACAGTAATATCACTGACTGATATAGTAATAGCCCCTACGGTTGAATACCTGTAACCTTTAGATTTAATTCCGTCCAAAACTTCAGCTGTCTTAGCATTGCCATATTTTCTGAAGCAGCGGTAAACTACTTCTTCCAATGATTTTTTAGTCACCGTGCTGTCAACTTCAAGCGAAAATTTATCTTTATCCCTGTCTAC
>CAZTXR010000289.1:0-2254 GCA_964617605.1 uncultured Clostridia bacterium
GGGTTAAATAATTATATAGCTGTTAACGGCATGGAAAATATTATTGATATTTTAGATGAAATTGAAAACGGAAAATTAAGCAGTGTAGATTATGTTGAAGCTTTAGCATGCGTTAACGGTTGTGTAGGAGGGACCTTTAATGTCGCAAATCCTTTTATAGCAAGCAGCAATATTAATTTCATATCAAACAGTTTGACAGATGATGACTGTATAAATCCTGACATTGACAGATTTGAAGAAATGTACGAATCCGGTATTTTTAATTATAAATTAAAGAAAGAAGATAATCCAAGCAAACTTAATTTAAAAGAAGCTGTTGAAAGAAATGAAAAAATAAAAGAAATTTGTGATAAGCTTCCGGGATTGGACTGCGGCTCCTGCGGTGCTCCAACTTGTTTGGCTCACGCAGAGGATGTATGTGATGAAAAATCTTTGTTTTATGATTGTGTTGTATTAAAAGTAAAGAATAAACAGGAGGAACAATAAATGAACTGTGTCGAATTTGCAGAAAAACTTATGCTAACACCCATGTGTGAGAAGGATGAAAATATTGAAATCGGCGGAGTGTATATTGGTGACTTGCTAAGTATTGTTATGTCGAAAGCTAAGAAGAATTATGTCTGGATAACTATACAAACCCATATTAATATTGTAGCAGTTGCTGAGCTTTTGGAACTTTCTTGTATTATTATTGTTGAAAATATGGAAATTGCAGATGAAACATTAGTTAAGGCCAAAGAATTAAATATTCCTATCTTTAAAACAAGGGAAAGTGCCTACAATGTGTCATGCAGAATGTGTAATATGGGGATAAAATGAAATTTTATTACGACTTGCATATTCATTCGGATTTGTCTCCATGCGGAAGTAATGACATGACACCGAATAATATTATAAATATGTCCTTAATTAAAGGGTTGAATATTATATCTGTTACAGATCACAATACAACGTGTAATTTACCTGCAGTTATAAAAGCAGGTAAAGAGGCGGATCTTAAGATAATACCCGGAATTGAAGTAAATACCAAGGAAGAAGTTCATGTTCTTTGTTATTTTAAAAGTTTGGACAATGCAATGAAATTTGGAAATATTATTTATGATTCTCTCCCTGAAGTAAAGAATAATGCAGATATATTTGGAGAACAAAATATATATAATTATAAGGATGAAATAAGAGGTTCATTGGAAAAATTATTGATTAATGCTTCTTCCTATACTATCGAGGACATTTATTCCCTTGCAAAAGAATACAAGGGCCTTATGATTCCTGCACATATTAACAAAATGTCCAACAGTATTCTTGGGGTATTAGGGTTTATGCCATTTAATTTAAAAATAGATTTTATAGAAGTATATTCTAAAATGCCCATAAGCAATAAGATTACAGAAAAATATAAAGTACTATACAATTCTGATGCCCATCAGCTTATTGATATTTCGGAAGCGGTTAGATTTTTTGAATTAAGTCATATTGATGATGTTTATGATTATTTGTCATTGCAATGAATGTACGTTTGTGTCATAACTTTGAATGAAGGCTAATGTCATTTTGGATGCAGTGAAGAATTTTAAGTACGGAGGATTTATGAAAGAAATCTCAATGCACATATTGGATATTACAATGAACAGTATAAAAGCAGAAGCATCATTGATAGAAATAATTATTGAAGACAGCAAAATAAATAATTGGCTGAAAATAACCATAAAAGATAACGGCAAGGGGATGGCTGAAGACATAATAAATAAAGTATCAAATCCTTTTTATACGACCCGTACTACAAGAAAAGTCGGTTTGGGTATTCCTATGCTTAAGGAATCATGTGAAAGATGCAATGGTTATTTTAAAATAAATTCGCAGCTTGGTGCCGGCACCATTATTTTTTGTCAATTTGAAAGAAATAATATAGATAGGGCACCACTTGGGAATATGGGTGAAACAATTATGACAATTATTAATTCTATGGATAATTGTGATTTAATTTATACACATATAACGGATGAAAGCACTTTTATATTTAGTACTGCGGAAATAAAAACAATGCTTGAAGGAATGGATATTAATGATAATAGTGTTTTACTGTGGATTAAGGAATATATTAATGAAAATGTAAAAATCTTTTCTAACAGGTAATTAATTGATAAATGAACACTCCTCTTGCATAATTACATTAAAAGTGTTAAAATTTATATAAATAATTAAAAAAGGTATTTAAAAGTCGAAAATAATCTGTTATAA
Organism: uncultured Clostridia bacterium; assembly: GCA_964617605.1. Classification (GTDB taxonomy): domain Bacteria; phylum Bacillota; class Clostridia; order Tissierellales; family Sedimentibacteraceae; genus Sedimentibacter. Next base: position 2,239 of record CAZTXR010000289.1, read on the forward strand.
TCGATATGTTTGAGAA
>CAZTXR010000290.1:0-2253 GCA_964617605.1 uncultured Clostridia bacterium
GTTTTATTAAACAAATCTATATACTCAAAGGAATCTGATAATTGCTTAAGTAATGAGCCATTAAATTCCCTTCTGTATTTAAAAACATTCTTATCCTTACCATCAAAGTAAGCAACCTTAATACTATGAAGGCATTGATCCGATAAGAGTAATCCCAAATTTGTATATAATCCTTCATTATCCTGAATTCCTAAAGTTTTCATTTGGACTTGATTAAATTTAAAATTCTTATTTTTAAACACAGTCTTGGCATATTCAAAGGTCAAATCCTGATTAAAAGATCTGACCATCTCAAATTTATCACCATCAGTTTCCTTAATCATTTGCCGAATGAGTTCTTCTGAAGCTGGTACAGATGCATTTCCTTGACGTACATATACCCCCGAAGGCTTCAATCCCTTCTCAGCAATATAGTAAGGTCTGTTTATACCTCGTTGTACATTAATTTCAATAATATTTTTACCTTCAATGTTTTTTATTATGCTTGATGTATAAATAGAAACATCGGGCTTTATAGAATCACGTATGAAATTTGAAATATTAAGTAAAGTTTTATCTAAATCATCAACACCAATAATTTCGCCATTATCAGATACACCAATATATAAGGTCCCACCTTTTGAATTAGCAAAAGCAACAACTGTTTTTTTAATATCAGAAGTATATTCTAGTTTTAATTCTATATTTTCACTTTCCGTAAAATTCATCCTATCACTTCCTTTCATCCTAACACCATTGTAACACTCAGTTGCACTGTTAGCAATAGCTTTTTTGTGATAGAATTCGACAGGGGATTATATTATTACTATTATGCTTTTACGTTCTGCCTTGCATTATCATCATTATATAGAAAAATATTACATTATTCAACATGAAAATTAGGGGACTGTCCTTTGAATTCCGCACATTTTCCGGTGGAGGTAACCATAACATCCCTTGTTTAATTTAAGTATATAGTCATTAAAACCTCTCTCCTTATCAAAAGGTAGTAAAAATCTGATTTTTTTAGGTTAAAATACAGTATTCAGGGGTAATATGTAAAAGAATACAATACAGTGCAATAAAATATATGGTTTTAATAAGAAAGGATGATTGATTGATGGATAAATTAAAGGGCAAGAAGACTATTTACCTTGCAGGAGGATGTTTTTGGGGAAGTGAAAAATATATAGGATTAATAAAGGGCGTAGTTGAAACAGAGGTTGGATATGCAAACGGCAATACTGAAAATCCAACTTATGAGGATGTTTGCAGGAGAAACACCGGTCATGCAGAAACTGTAAAGGTTGTATATGACCCAAGGGAGCTTACTTTAGAAAATTTGCTTAAATTTTTTTATAAGGTGATTGATCCTACGGCTGTAAACAGGCAAGGAAATGATATAGGAAGTCAATATCGTACAGGTATTTATTATGTTGACGAAGAGGATGAAGCTGTAATAAGTGCATCGCTGCATGAATTACAGAAGGAATATACACAAGCTTTAGCCGTCGAGCTTATGAAGCTTAAAAACTATTATCCGGCTGAAGAATACCACCAAAAGTATTTAGACAAAAATCCCGGTGGATATTGCCATATAGGCGAGTCAGATTTTCACGAATTGAAAGAGGCTCAAAAAAACAATAAATATAAGGTGAAATCGAAAAGGGAATTGGAAAGGACTCTTACGGAAATGCAATACAATGTTACTCAGGAAAATGCAACAGAGCCGCCTTTTGATAATGAATACTATGACAATTTTGAGGAAGGGATTTATGTAGATATTACTTCCGGAGAACCCTTGTTTACTTCCAAGGATAAGTTTGAATCCGGGTGCGGATGGCCAAGTTTTTCTAAGCCTATAGACAAAAAAACTATTAAAGAAATAAGTGATTTAAGTTTTGGCATGAGAAGAACAGAGGTCAGAACAGAAAACAGCAATTCTCATTTAGGTCATGTTTTTTCTGACGGCCCTAAAAAAACGGGAGGCTTAAGATACTGCATCAACAGCGCCTCCCTAATCTTTATACCAAAAAATGAGATGAAAGATAAAGGCTACGGAGATTATCTTTATTTATTCGAATAGCCATTTTGGGGACGGTTCTTTTTGTTCTTGAGAATTTCAGCAGAATTTCAAGTTCCATCCCCGGAATTATGTCCCCGGAGCAGTCTGCAGTACCATAGTTTTTGATGGTTATCTGCCTGCTATTGTGCAATATATGCTTGTTTTAAAATTTCTAAAATTTCTTCCGGTGTTAAAATCTTGTAGCTGCC
>CAZTXR010000291.1:0-2252 GCA_964617605.1 uncultured Clostridia bacterium
CGCAGACATGGGGACGTATCATTTGTCTTTTCACAACACGTCGCCTCTAAAATTCCATTGACCATTATGGCCTTTTACGTTATAGTTAAATAATAATGAAAGTATCGAAAGCAGGTGGATTATGGCGAAAATAAAATCAAAATTTGTTTGTCAGGAATGCGGTTATGAAACTGTCAAATGGCTTGGCAAATGCCCTTCCTGCAATGAATGGAACACCTTTGTGGAGGAGTTTGAAACCAAGGCAAGTGACGCTAAAAGCCAAAGGGGCATAAGCAAAGGAAAAATTGAAAAAATACAAAATATTACATCTTCCAAAAAAGAAAGAATTTCAACAGGCAGCATGGAAATGGACAGGGTTTTGGGAGGAGGAATCATCAAAAGTTCCCTCATATTAGTGGGCGGAGATCCCGGCATAGGCAAGTCAACCCTTTTATTACAAGTTGCAGGCTATGCGTCAAAACATAAATTAAAGGTACTTTATGTTTCCGGAGAAGAATCAGGGGAGCAAATAAAAATAAGGGCTGACAGGTTAGGCATTGGTGATGGAGAGCTTTATGTTTTAGCTGAAACAAATATAGATATAATACAGGAATTGGTAGAAAATGAAGAACCGGATTTGTTGATACTTGACTCTATTCAAACCATATACTCTCCTGATGTGGCAAGTGCACCGGGAAGTGTTACCCAGGTGAGGGAAGTAACATCGATGGTAATGCGGATGACAAAAGTAAGAAATATGGCATCCTTTATAGTGGGACATGTTACAAAATCAGGAGCAATAGCAGGACCCAGAGTACTGGAGCACATGGTTGATACAGTCTTATATTTTGAAGGTGAAAGACATTTTTCCTACAGAATATTAAGAGCAGTTAAAAATCGTTTCGGTTCAACAAACGAAATAGGTATTTTTGAAATGAGGGACAGAGGCTTGATTGAGGTTGAAAATCCTTCGGAAGTATTTTTAAGGGGTAGGCCTGTTGATGCTTACGGAACTGTAGTTACGGCAGCCATGGAGGGAACAAGACCCGTCCTAATAGAAATACAAGCATTGGTTACATATTCACCTGCAGGCTTTGCCAACAGGGTAACAACAGGTATTGATAAAAACAGGGCAGCTATGCTTATTGCAGTATTGGAAAAGAAGGCAGGGCTTTCAATTCAGAGCACTGATACATTTATTAATGTAACGGGAGGACTGCAAATAAAAGAGCCTGCCAGCGACTTAGCAATACTTTGCGCCTTGGCATCAAGCTTCAAAGAAATTCCTGTTAACTTTAAAACCGTATTAATAGGGGAGGTAGGGCTTACGGGAGAAATAAGAGGAGTAAATTCCATTGAAAAAAGACTCTTGGAAGCTCAAAAAATGGGATTTGAAAGGGCAGTCATAGCAGAAGCCAACTCCGAAGTTTCAAAAGAAATAAAGAATATGGATATAATAGCAGTAAATAATGTAAGACAAGTTATGGATATACTATTTTAGATTAATAAAAACGGAGGAAAAAAATTGCTTAATTTTTTAAGAAAAGAAGGAATAAACGAAAACCTTATAAATGAAATCGAGAAATACAAGAATTTTTATAATGTAAAATCAAATTTGGAGTACAGAATTCCCACGCCAAAATATAACTATTATGGCAAGGAAGTATGGGAGCAGGCAATAACAGCTCTTATTTGCGGAGAAAATCTTTTATTGGTGGGCTCAAAAGCTACAGGGAAGAATGTATTGGCGGAAAATCTGTCAGCGGCATTCGGCAGACCTAAATGGGATATTTCATTTCATGTAAACACGGATTCCACATCCTTGATTGGAACAGATACATTTGAAAACGGTCAGGTTGTATTCAGAAACGGTCCCATATACGAATGTGCTAAATGGGGTGGGTTTGGAGTATTAGATGAAATAAACATGGCAAAAAATGATTCGGTGGCAGTTCTTCATGCAACCTTAGACTACAGAAGAATAATTGATGTGCCGGGCTATGACAAAATTACCATAGACGATGCAAGCCGTTTCATTGCAACCATGAACTACGGATATGCAGGTACAAGAGAGTTAAATGAAGCATTGACTTCCCGCTTTATGGTAATAAATATGCCTAATATTTCATCAAAGAATTTAAGGAAGTTATTACAAAAGGAATACCCAAATTTAAGAGAAGAATATGTAGAACAGTTTGCAGGACTGTTTAAGGATTTGCAATTAAAAAGCGAAAATTCAGAAATTTCAACTAAATCAGTTGACTTAAGAGGAC
>CAZTXR010000292.1:0-2226 GCA_964617605.1 uncultured Clostridia bacterium
CTTGTCAGTATTGGCGATTATTGTTGTATATTGCTTCTTACAAATATGGAGGAATATTACAACAATATTTTTATTTATATTAAATGACTGTAAGCCAATTAGGCTATTAACGTAATCAATAATACATTTAATTAAATTGCATTAATCCAGGCTTCATACTATAATGAAGCTCCTAAATAACCACATATGCTCATATTTATAAGATGCGCATAGGTTGATGGCACCTTGGGGATTAAGTGAAGTAAAGGATCCTATAAGTGGAGGTGAAAAGTGATTTCGTACAAATGCAATGTTATAGACCTAAAAGGTAAAAAGTTTAACATTACTCACAATGCTGCTTCCAAAAAAGATGTGATTGATTATTTAAAGTTAAATAAGTTTACTGTTGTAGCAATAAAGGACAGGGATAGAGTGAATATAGGAATAATGGCTTTCCGGCAAATCAAATCCAAGGATTTGGCTGTGTTTTGCAAACAAATATCCGCAATGTTAAAGGCAGGAGTCACCCTTGTGAGCTGCCTGGATATACTGAAGCAACAAACAGAGAACAAAAGATTAAAAGGATATATTAGATTAATGCATGAGGATTTACAAAAAGGAAATACATTTTCTGAAAGTTTGCGTAAATACAAGGGTGCATTTCCCAAAATATTTATAAGCATGGTGGAAGCCGGCGAATTAAGCGGGAATATTGATGTAATCATGGACAGGCTCTCCATGCATTATGAAAAGGAAAATAAAATAGAAAATAAAATAAAGTCTGCAATGACTTATCCGATTATCCTTTCAATTGTATGTATTGCAGTTGTAGTATTTCTTTTAACATCGGTCATGCCAACATTTGTTGAAATGTATGTAAGTTCAGGTGTTTCGCTTCCGAAACTCACAAGCATAATAATTAATGTTGGAAACTTTATAAAGAAATTTTGGTTTCTGATTATATTAGGGATTGCGATTTTTGCATCTGCCATTTATTTTATCGGCAAAATACCAAGGGTTAAGTTAAAAAAGGATTATTTGAAGCTTAGAATTCCTTTGGTTAAAAAACTGATTGTTAAAATTGCTGCTTCACGATTTTCAAGAACATTGCCAACTCTTTTGGGCAGCGGAGTGGGGCTTATCAATGCATTGGAAACTGTTTCAGGAGTAACGGGAAATATGTATGTGGGTAAGAAGATTGCAGAAGTCAAAGAGGATGTGAGAAGGGGATTGCCCCTTTCGGTCTTGCTGGAGCAGCAGAGGATTTTCCCTCCAATGGTTTATTATATGATAAAAATAGGTGAGGATTCCGGTTCTATCGAGGAAGTATTGGATAAGACGGCGGATTTTTATGATGAAGAAATTGATACGGCAATACAGCGTTTAACAACAATGATTGAGCCCTTAATGATTATCGTTATGGCTATTGTGATAGGATTCATCGTCATATCAATGGTTTTGCCCATGTTTGAAATGGTTAAAACCATAAGGTGAAAATAAAATTCAAGATTCTTAAATTTTACATCTTGCTTATCTCTTGAATGTTATTAATAAAAAGAAAAAGGAGAGCAAGAAAATGAGAAGAAGCATTAAGCAGCGTAAGGAAAAGGGGTTTACATTAATTGAGTTGGTTGTGGTTTTGGCTGTGTTAGCTATAATTATGGCTATTGCAGTGCCAATGTTCTCGGGGGTAAGGGAGCAGGCAAAGGTTGATTCTGATATGGCGACAATGGCAAGTATAGCAAAGTTGGCGGAGTTTGAGTATGTGAGGCAGAATTTGGACTTGGAGGAAGGGGATAACAGAGTACTCAAAAGTCCAGACGAAGAGGCCTTGATTGAAAATAACTTTTCTAAAGAAGGTTTTTTTCAATCGAAAAATTTAAATAAGAGTACATCAGGGGATGTTAAAATTAAATTTAACAACAATGGAAAAGTAGAAACTATTAAAGTAAACTTAATGGATTACACTTGTAAAAATGGAAGATTTAGCGAGAGTACGGATGTAGACCCAGGAAATGGCGATTAAGGAGAAAATGAAGGTTAATAAAATCCATAAAATACATAAATTCTTTTCGCAAATATAGCTTAGCGGATGCCACCCTAAGGCGTCGCTCAGGGTGGCATCCACATTGATTCAAAAAACAAATCTGCCTATCTTTATATATTACATAATTATATGTAATCATAATTTAATTTAACACGTATTGACATAATACGTATCAGGCAATATAATATCATAACAATCTA
>CAZTXR010000293.1:0-2195 GCA_964617605.1 uncultured Clostridia bacterium
CATAGGTGGAAAATTTTACATCCAAGGACAAATCAAAATTATCAATAGCTTTTATCAATCCGACGCATCCTATTTGAAACAAATCGTCAACAGGCTCATTTTTCGAATTAAATCTTTGAATTACGCTAAGTACAAGTCTTAAATTTCCTTTAATAAACTGATCTCTAAGCTCCGTGTCACCTTCTTGGATTTTTTTAATCATACCTCTCATTTCTGAAGTCTTGATAGTGGGCAATTGAGAAGTATTAACGCCACATATAACTACTTTGTTTATCATCGTCGTTTTTCCCCTTTAAAGAAATTATCCCCCTTTAAAATTATCTCCTTAGCTGTGGTTTTTATACAGCTTTGTTAATATCCTTTTTTAGTCTGTTTAGTATCTTTTTTTCCAGCCGAGAAATATAAGACTGTGAAATTCCAAGCATATCAGCCACTTCCTTTTGAGTAAAACTCTTGGTATTATTAAGCCCGAACCTTAATTTCATAATCATATATTCTCTTTTGTTCAGCTTTTTAATGGATTCATTAAGAAGGCATAAATCCACCTCATTTTCCATATCGCGAAATACAACATCCTCTTCAGTTCCCAAAATGTCAGACAAAAGTAACTCATTGCCGTCCCAATCGATATTCAATGGTTCATCCAATGATATTTCGGTCTTTGTTTTTCCAATTCGCCTTAAGTGCATCAAAATTTCATTTTCAATACACTTGGAAGCATAAGTTGCAAGCTTTATATTTTTTTCAGCCTTAAAAGTATTTACAGCCTTGATTAAGCCGATAGTTCCAATAGAAATTAAATCCTCAACATTTATGCCCGTAGATTCAAATTTCTTGGCAAGATAGACAACAAGCCTTAAATTATGCTCAATTAAAATTGTTTTTGCTTCGCTTGAATCCTTAAGTCTGCTGATTATTTCCCTTTCTTCTTCCTGTGTCAAGGGGGCAGGCAAGGTATCGCTGCCTCCTATGTAGAAAACATCCCTAAGGTTATCAATTTTATCTATAATAAAGTTAAATATTTTTCTTAAAAAATCCTTAACATGTCTTAACATACCCATTCTCAGTCTCCATCTCCCAATCAAGTATTTTTTTAAATAAAAGTGCGTCAAAATCATCCTTGCTTATTCTCTTAGGATGAATCCCGATTAATGCATCAATAAATATATTATTCTTTTCATTTATTATTTCTATTTCATCCGGCACTATACAAACCATACTTTCACCTGAATTGCTGATAGTGTTGTATTTTATAATCCTTACATTCATCAAGTTTTTTTCAGTAATCAAGTTTTCATAGGATTTATTTTGATAAAAATCAATAATCCTCTTATGCATTTCATCCCCGATAAGGTCTCTTAAGCAATCAATATTAATGACCATCACAGGTTTTCCCGTAACAGGGTCAGTAAGTTCATTGCCCGTATCAATATACCCCCTAAATATTTTTCTTTTATTGCCAATGCTGATTCTTACTGTTCTTTTATAATTGTGCTTTAATATTCTGTCTTTTATTTCTTTAAAAAAGTAATGCAATGCACCGTACCCCATAAATAAGGACATGATAATTGCATTAACAGTCAGCTTATCATAAGTAAGATAATATAAGGCAGATATTATACCCACCATTATCAATGAAGTAATGTAAAAACAAATTATAAGCCTGATATTCGTCAATATGCCCTTTGAATCATATGCCACCATAATCATCAATACAGAAACACTGAATTTAACAATAAAATACATCATAAATTCCCTGCCCGTATAAAATGTTAAAATAACATACAAGGAGCCTGTCAAAGCAGCAGCAAGAAGCCTTTTGAATATTATTCTCCTTTTAATCAATTTTCCTGTAATAAAGAGCAGGATAAAATCTATAATGAAGTTTTCCAAAAAAACATATTCAGCATAATAAACCAATCCTTCCAACTCCTATTACAATTTGGGGACATTCAAGTACAGGGACATTCCTATTTACAATCTATTACACATTATAAAGTAAGCATTAAAAATATTTTGTCATAACATGTAGGCAAAATAAAAAAAGATACACGATTCATGAATACCATCGTGTATCTTGTATAGCTAAGCTAAAAGATTATGCTTTAAATTTTTCTTTCATTTCTTCCATGGTTTTACCTTTTTCAAAACCTTCAACCAATTCCACGGTCTTTGATGTGTCACCGATTAAAATA
>CAZTXR010000294.1:0-2175 GCA_964617605.1 uncultured Clostridia bacterium
CTTGATTTTTGTTTTTGCAGCATCGGAAAATATATTTAGATATTTGTTTTTATTCCTGTTTTTATTAGGGGAAATTACATCCGAAGATGTAGAAGCAGCTTCACCTTCAATAGAATCCCCAAGGGGAGCAATGCAGTTTTCTTTTTTATTGCTTTTAGCTCTTTGCTTCCTTTCAGTTTTTACACCCTTTTTTACATTATTTATGGTTTTGACTCCTTCATATAACAAGACTATGGCACTGTAAATAAACATTGTTTCGAAAATGTTCAATAACAGACCATTCATATTAAATCCGTCAGCAAAGAGCATTGCTGTTTTTGAAAAAAACAAGACAGCAGCAGAATATCCTGCAATTAAAAAAATCGATTTTTTATCTTCATTCCTGAAATTAAAAAAATATGCATATACTGCTATAAGCATAATTATATAAACAAAATCAAAGCGAACAGATGCTATACCCAAAACAGTTGCTGCCAATACAGATATCCAAGGACCCTTAATGTGACAGTATGAACTTAAAACAACAATTGCAAAGGGAAATATTTCATGAATTATATTCTGCCTTGAAACAAAAAAACACATCAAAAGCAAGAGCCAATTTTCTTTGATGTGTTTAAATTCTTTTTTTAATATATTCAAAATAATTAAATCATATTTTTCGTCATGTGTTTTTCCAATCATTTTTCCACCCCTCGTTTTTACCATAGTAGCAGAAAATGATTGTAAAATGCTGTCAAAATATGCTTAAATCGCAAATTTATTAATTTAATAAATCCTTTCCGGAGCCTATTCCCTGGATAAGCTTATTGTCATTCTTATTTTTGTCTATATATATAGTTTCATTGGGCTTAACCATCTTATATTGATCTCTTGCTATTTTTTCAACTATTTCCATGAGTGCTTCTTCATCATTCAGTTTTTCTACGTCCTCTTTAAGCTCAGTTGCTTTTTTCTCCGCTTCAGCTTTTACCATTTGTTTTTCATTTATTTGACCGTTTAAATCTAAAAGCATTTCATATTGATTGAATGCTGTAAAAGCAAAATACATGACAAATACAATAAAAAGAAAATTAATAACATTGAATTTTCTCTTTTTCTTCTTTATAGGAGCAGTTAGTTTTTCAAGTCTTTTTTGTTCTTTTATTTCTTTTTCCTGCTGTCTGAAATCATGATGATTAATCTTTTTCTTAAGTTCTATAATTTTTTGTTCTTCGTTCAACTATATGCTCCTTTCTTTTTTATAATTGGGGACCTTCCTTGAAAGAGGTGTGTCCCCCTACCTGTGTCTCTTTTTACGTCTTTTTCCTTTTTTCTTATTATATATCATTTTTCTATTTTTGGAAACCTTTTTTAGTTTAAATTTCAGAAATTTATACCTTTTTTTAAGTTTATCCCTTTTAGCCGTATATTTTAATTTCACCGGATATAAAAACAGCTTTAATTTTCTTAATATAAATTTAATCGGATCAATTAATAGATGAATAATTCTTTTTATAACTTTCAGTATGAAATCGATAATAAATATTAGCAGCTTTAAAATGTATCTGCTGATTCCATAGAAATACAAAAGAGCGCCCGCTAAAAACCCCAATAGTATAAAAAACCTGACATTGCCATAGCTAATATCCATAATTAATTGGGTGCTTATTTTTATGCTTATTATCCAATATAAAATATCACCTATTAGGGTCCCTCTTGCATCAAGCTTGCCATAATGCCTTATAAGTCTGTAAATATCCCACATAAATCCAAGAAACATGCCTGCCATTATTGAAACAGCCAACATGTACTCCTGAGTATAAGGTAAATAATCCATATTATTTAAACAATTTCTTGACTAAGCTTATTTTTTCTCTCTGTCCTTCATATTCAGAAAAAATCAGAGAATTGATAGTTCCCTTAACCATAAGCTTGCCTTCCTCTACATTTAGCTTGCTAATGTTGAGTTTCTCCCCCTTTATGGTAAGCTTTCCTTTTGATGTAATAAGCACAACCGTTTCGTCGTTAAAGTTATCTACCCCTTCAACACCGGTGATATTCAATATTTCTTTATTTTCAAGCAATAAACTTTGTATTGTTTTATCATCCATAAAAATCCCCCCTTAAATACTACTATTATTATATGTCCAAGGGATTTTAATTATGACAAGGAGGCAGCAAGCCGCCCCCCTGTCA
>CAZTXR010000295.1:0-2168 GCA_964617605.1 uncultured Clostridia bacterium
GGCTGCATACTGCAGCCCTTCTTTACAACTAGACACTTTTTAACTTTGATTTTATAGGCGCAAGCGGTTGACATAAGCTTTAAAATCCATTAATATGTTCATATATCGTTTTATTTTCACAAAATAAAGGATGCATTTATGATAAATTATGATGATTTACAAAATTTAATCGATTCAATGTACGAAGGTGTATTATTCATTGATAATAAGGGCAATAGGATCGTTAACAGACAATTCAAAAGAATTTTTGATATTGTTGGTAAAGATAACAGTGCATTGGCGAATGTTCTTGAAAAATACAAATTATTGAATTTTACAAATCATGACGGATATGCCGAGAGTGAAATTGTAATCGGAAATAAAAACATAGCGGTTGAATCATTCTGTTACCGTTATCTTAATATTTTTCAATTTGACATTATATTGTTCAAAGAATCAACAGAAATTTTTGAAGCGAGAAATGAAATAGAAGAACTTAAATTGGCATTGAATTCTTTGAAAGATGTCTTGGATAACGCTTATCAGGGTTTTGTATTAGTGAATGAAGACGGAATAATAATTAAATGGAATTATGAAAAACTTTTTGGTATCAAGGAAGAGGATGCTTTAGGAAAGCACGTGGAGGAAGTTATAGAAAACACACGTCTTCACGTGGTTATAAAAACAGGCAAAAAAGAATTGTATGATGTTCAAAGAATTCAGGGTCATGATATGATTGCCAGCAGAACTCCTATTTTTAAAGATGATAAGGTTATCGGAGCCGTTGGAACAGTTTTGTTTAAAGATATAAAGGAAGTAACAGATTTGGCTAAAAGACTTAAAATCCTTGAAAGTACGGTGGATAAGTATAGGAGCGAAATAAGTAAAATGTATCATGCTAATTATAATTTCGATGATATAATAACGCAAAATATCCATATGCTTGAATTGATTGATATTGCAAAAAAAGCAGCCAATTCGGGTTCTACTATATTAATAGAAGGTGAAAGCGGGACAGGCAAGGAATATTTTGCCCATGCCATCCATGAAGAAAGCAACAGAAGGTTAGCTCCCTTCATAAGGATAAATTGTGCAGCGATACCTCATGAATTGTTGGAATCTGAGCTTTTCGGATATGAGTCGGGAGCCTTTACAGGAGCTAAGAGGGAAGGAAAAATAGGAAAATTAGAGCTTGCAAACGGCGGAACAGTACTATTGGATGAAATAAGCTCCATGCCTATGAGCATGCAGGCTAAGCTGTTAAGGGTATTGGAAGAAAGAGAATTTGAAAGAATAGGAAGCAATACATCAATAAAAATCGATATCAGGCTTATTGCCTGTACAAACGACAATGTTGAACACCTTGTCAATAAAAACAAATTCAGACAGGATTTGTATTATAGGTTAAATGTAGTTAAAATTGTGATACCTCCGCTAAGGGAAAGACTTGATGATATACCATGTTTATGTGAGGATATTTTAAACAGACAAATTCAAAGTGTAGGGTTAACTTCTAAAACCGTTACAGACAGAGCGATATTCGCATTGAAATTATATAATTGGCCGGGTAATGTGAGAGAGCTTCGAAATATTCTAGAAAGAGCTGCCAATGTGTCTATAAGCAGTTTTATAGGCATTCAGCATTTGCCTGACTTTATAAATGAAAAGCTGAATGATGATGTTAAGAAGTCTGATGTGCAAACATTAAAATACAAATTGGCTGAAGCAGAAATAACTGCAATTGTTGAAGCATTAAAATATTGTAATGGAAACAGAACCGAAGCAGCCAATCTGTTGGGTATACATAGGACAGCCTTATATAAGAAGCTTGAAGGGTATGGCATTGATATAAAGACTATTTAAGTGTAGACAATTTTCTACATTGCGAAATTATGTAGAGAACTATCTACAAGTGACATTTTTATGTAAATTAGTCATAATTTTTGTTTGTATTTTTTTTTCATACTAAACTGTGTAGAAATATATCTACACTGTTTTTATTTCTATTAAATGATTTAATAAGAACAAAAGAATGACCCAAGTAAATGTTAATATTTCAACATATTAATTTGTCAAGATATATACAAGCAATTGGCACACTTATTGCTAAATAATTATATGAATAATTATGATAAATTATTCCATAATACATAAAGGAGGTCAGTGATGAGAGAAGTTGTTATTGTTAG
>CAZTXR010000296.1:0-2161 GCA_964617605.1 uncultured Clostridia bacterium
AAAAAATTGCAGATGTAAGCTTGTCAGCTTCAATTGCTCTGTTTAAAATTTTACCGGCTCCTACAATATGCTTTTGTCCCACAAATTCGCTTAAGTTAAGAGGCCTCATTCGCTCAGCAAGAGGCCCTTCTTTTTTTAGGGAATTTTCATATTGCATTTCAAAAATATTCATGTTATCAAGGCGTGTCCCCATATCTTTACAGTTTCTTTCCTACAGTAAACTTCAATACATTTTTTTTTATTTCATTTTTATCGTATTCTTTTAAAAGAAAAAATGAAATTATTAGCGAAAACAATGAAGCAACAGCAGATATTATATCCTTATTAGGACCCGTTAATATCATTTGAACCACAAATACAGTAGCTATCATAAGCAATAGAGGAAGTCCGTATAAAACCATAATATGTTTTAGCATCACTTCATTTTCTGCTTTAATTTCCACATAATCCCCAACTTGAATATCTTGATCCTCCGGAATATCTGTTTCAAATATAACACTGTTAACCTTGCAGGATGAGCTGCAACTTTTACAATTATCCCCGCAAGCTGAAACTCTCTTAACAGAAATAACAGCCTTGTTTCCATCTATCTTTTCTATCTTTCCTACATTATCCATTATATCTTCCTTTCAAAACTATTTATTCATCTAACATGATTTTAAGCTCATTAAGCTGTTTTTGGGTTACCTCGCTTGGTGATTCGGTCATAAGGCATGATGCACTTTGTGTTTTAGGGAATGCAATTACATCCTTTATACTGCCTGCACCTGTCAAAAGCATCATAAAACGGTCTAAGCCAAATGCGATTCCTCCGTGAGGGGGCACTCCGTACTTAAATGCTTCCAATAAATAACCGAATTTTTCCTGAGCTTCTTCATCCGTAAAACCTAAAGCCCTAAACATTCTGTTTTGTAATTCCCTGTTTGTAATACGAATGCTTCCGCCTCCTATTTCATCACCGTTTATTACAATGTCATATGCTTTTGCCCTTACTTCTCCGGGACTTGTTTCTAATTTATCCAAATCCTCATCAACAGGCGATGTAAATGGATGGTGCTTAGCCACATATCTATCTTCTTCCTCACTGTACTCAAACAAGGGGAATTCAGTAATCCACAATAATTCAAATTTGTCTTTGTCAATTAAGTTTCTTTCTTTTGCTATTTCAATTCTCAAAGCACTAAGAGCTGTATTTACTGCTGATTCATTGTCAGCAACAATAAACACTATATCTTTTTCTTTAATTTGTAAAATTGACATTAAATCATTAATTTCACTTTCGCTTAAAAATTTAGCAATAGGTGAATCAAATGTGTTGTTTTCATATTTAAACCAAGCTAATGCCTTTGCACCGTGAGTTTTAACAAACTTCTCAAGCTTAGAAATACCTTTCTTAGAATAATCTTCTGAAGCACCGTCAATTTTTAGGCACTTGATTAAGCCGCCATTGTCGCAGGTAGTTTTAAATGCATTAAATTCGGAGTTTTTAAATACTTCAGTAATATTTTTAAGCTCATATCCAAAACGAAGGTCCGGTTTGTCACAGCCGTATTTGTCCATAGCTTCATTATATGACATGCGTCTTAATGGAAGCTTAATATCTATATTTCTTACTTCCTTGAATATTTTTTGAATTAATTTTTCATTTATTGCCATTACATCTTCTGCATCAACAAAAGACATTTCAATGTCAACCTGAGTAAACTCAGGCTGTCGGTTAGCTCTTAAGTCCTCATCTCTAAAGCATCTTACTATCTGGAAATATCTGTTCATTCCCGAAACCATCAATAATTGCTTATAAAGTTGCGGTGACTGAGGCAATGCATAAAAATTGCCTGTAGATATTCTGCTTGGCACCAAGTAGTCTCTTGCCCCTTCAGGTGTGGGCTTGGCTAAAAATGGTGTTTCTATTTCATTGAATCCATTTTCGTATAAAAAGTCTCTTATTACCTTTGAAGTTTTGCTTCTCATTAAAAGATTTTTCTGCATAAATGGCTTTCTTAAATCAAGATATCTGTATTTTAAACGCATTTGCTCAGAAACATCATCATTATCCTTTATATAAATAGGGGGAGTTTCGGCAGTATCTAAAATTTTTAATTCCTCTGCATATACTTCTATATCTCCTGTAGCCATTTCAGAATTTTTAGATTGTCTTTCA
>CAZTXR010000297.1:0-2143 GCA_964617605.1 uncultured Clostridia bacterium
TCGGGAACTGTTATTAAAAGAGATGATGATACAATAAATGAAAGACTTACTACCGGTACAGTTGAAATTGAAGCTGACATCATAACATTATTGGGAAAGGTAAAAGAGTCCCTTCCTTTTGAAATTACATCTTCAAAAGATACAAAAGAAGATTTAAGATTAAAATACAGATTTTTGGACTTAAGAAACAAGGATGTTCAAAAAAATATTATACTTCGCTCACAAGTTATATCATTTTTAAGAAGTAAAATGACAGACCTTGGGTTTTTGGAAATTCAAACTCCTATATTAACATCATCATCACCGGAAGGAGCAAGAGACTATATAATACCAAGCAGGAAGCATAAGGGAAAATTTTATGCATTGCCCCAAGCCCCTCAGATGTTTAAACAGCTTTTGATGGTTTCGGGATTTGATAAATATTTTCAAATAGCACCCTGTTTCAGGGATGAAGATGCCAGGGCAGACCGCTCTCCCGGAGAATTTTATCAGCTTGATTTTGAAATGTCATTTGCAACTCAGGAGGATGTTTTTTCAGTAGCGGAAGAAGTATTATATGAAACATTTGTCAAGTATTCTGGCATGGAAGTATCAAAACCGCCATTTAAAAGAATTCCCTACCAAGAGGCAATGCTTGTCTATGGCAGTGACAAGCCGGATTTAAGAAACCCTCTTAAAATTATTGATATAAGTCATATGTTTGAGGAAACAGGTTTTGCGCCTTTCAGAAAAAAAACAGTAAGAGCAATTAATGTAGCCGGCTGTTCATCTCAATCAAAATCTTTTTTTGAAAATATGCTTGATTTTGCCATGAAAATCGGCATGAAAGGACTTGGGTATATAAAGGTTGATGATGACATGAAGTATCATGGACCAATTGACAAGTTCCTGTCTGAGGACGACAGAAAGCAATTGGCGGATATAGCAGGGCTTAAGCCTCAAGATGTGTTGTTTTTCATAGCAGATGACAAAAATTACGCACCTAAGCTTGCAGGGCAAATAAGAACTGAATTAGCTAAGAGACTGAATTTAATAGATGACAGCAAATTTGAAATGTGCTTTATTGTTGACTTTCCTATGTATGAAATAGATGAAAAAACAGGCAATACGGTATTTACCCACAACCCCTTTTCAATGCCCCAGGGAGGCTTAAAAGCATTGATGGAAAAAGATCCGCTTGACATTGTTGCTTATCAGTATGATATTGTATGTAACGGGATTGAACTTTCGTCAGGAGCTGTAAGAAATCACGATTTGGATATAATGATAAAAGCATTTGAAATAGCAGGATATACTAAAGAAGAGCTGAAGACTAAATTTGCTTCGCTTTTCAATGCATTTAAATACGGGGCGCCGCCTCATGCAGGTATGGCTCCCGGAATTGACAGAATAATAATGCTTCTTACGGGAGAAGAAAATATTAGAGAGGTTATAGCATTCCCCATGAACAACAATGCTTTAGATTTATTGACAAATGCACCTTGTGAGGTGACGGAGCAGCAATTGAGAGAAGTTCATATAAAATTAAGGCAGGTATAAATATGATAGAGAGAGAAGAAGTTTTAAAAATTGCTAAACTTGCGAAATTATCTGTAGAGGACGATGAAATAGATAAGCTTACTTCGGATATGTCAGATATAATAGAATATGCAGATGCAATTAACAATGTTTTTGAAGAAGGAATGGAATTTGACAATATTAACAATATTTCAAATGCATTTAATGATGATATTGTTGCAGAATCCTATGACAGGGATGAAATCCTTAAAAACAGAGAAGGAGGCGAAAACGGGTACTTTGTAGTTAAAAAGGTACTTAGGGGGTGAAAATATGGGTAAAATAAAGCATTTACAAAACTTATTATCAACAAAAGAAATTTCATGCCATGAATTAACAAAAGAATATTTACAAAATATTGAAAAACAAAATAAAATTATAAATGCATATGTTAATGTAACTGCAGAAGAAGCATTAAAAACTGCAAAAATAGTTGATGAAAGAATTATGGCAGGAGAAAAACTTATGCCCTTAGAAGGTATTCCCATGTCTCTTAAGGATAATATATCAACTAAAGATATTGAAACAACGTGCTGCTCCAAAATGCTTAAAGGCTATTATCCGATTTTTGATGCAAGCGTGTGGG
>CAZTXR010000298.1:0-2136 GCA_964617605.1 uncultured Clostridia bacterium
AGATAACGTTTGCTTAAACGTGGTTAAATAAGGAGGAATAATGGATAAGGAAAAGTTAAGCAAAATGAATTTTTCAACAAGGGCTGTTCATGCAGGTTATAAATCCAATGAATACGGAGCATTGGCAACTCCAATTTATCAAACATCTACTTTTATATTTGATTCGGCAGAACAAGGCGGAAGAAGGTTTGCATTAGAGGAAGAAGGTTATATATACACAAGACTTGGAAATCCAACGTGTTCTCAAGTCGAAGAAAAGCTTGCTTCTCTTGAAAATGCTGAGGCTGCGGTTGCAATGGCTTCAGGAATAGGTGCCATTACTTCTGTAATATGGTCTGTGGTGAGAGCGGGAGATCACATTGTGGCAGCTAAAACATTGTATGGATGTACATTTGCTTATATGAATCATGGACTGACAAGATTCGGCGTTGAGGTAGATTTTGTAGATACTTCAAATCCGGAAAATGTAAGAAAGGCTATGAAGGCTAACACCAAAGTTGTATATTTGGAAAGTCCGGCAAATCCAAACATGCTTTTGACAAACATTGAAGAAGTTTCAAAAATTGCACATGAAAACAAAGATTGTATTGTTATGGTGGATAATACATATTGCACTCCTTATATTCAAAGACCTCTAAATTTGGGAGCAGATGTGGTAGTTCATTCCGCCACCAAGTATTTAAATGGGCACGGAGATGTAATTGCAGGGTTCGCGGCAGGGAAAAAAACCATAATTGACCAAGTGAGATTAATAGGAATTAAGGATATGACAGGCTCTGTTTTAAGTCCTTTCGATGCATTTTTGATTAACAGAGGAATGAAAACATTAGAAATAAGAATGGAAAAACACTGTTTCAATGCGCTAAAGGTTGCAGAATTCCTTGAATCACATCCAGCAGTTGAATGGATCGGCTATCCGGGATTGAAGGGTTTTCCGCAATATGAGCTTGCAAAAAAACAAATGAAACTTCCCGGAGCTATGATTGCTTTTGAAATTAAAGGTGGACTTGAAGCAGGGAGGAAATTAATGAATACCTTGGAGCTTTGCTCCTTGGCAGTGAGTCTCGGAGATACTGAGACCTTAATCCAACATCCCGCTTCTATGACCCATTCACCCTACACTCCTGAAGAAAGGGCCTTAAGCGGAATTTCAGAAGGACTTGTAAGGCTTTCCATCGGTCTTGAACACTATGAGGATATAATAGACGATTTGAAACAGGCATTGGATAAATTAGTTTAAAACTTTAATAATTCTATAGGAGGAAATGATATGATAGCAAAAGTTGACAGGGATGCATGCATAGGTTGCGGATTATGCGAATCGGTTTGTCCTGATGTTTTTGAACTGGATGATGAAAATATTTCAGTCGTTTTAGTTGATCCTATACCGGAGGAATTTGAGGATTGTACTAAGGAAGCTGAAGAAGACTGCCCTACAGATGCAATACATGTTGAATAAAGAACTGCAATAAGCTGCTGCACTTTTATTAAAGTGCAGCATTTTTTCTATTTTTGAACAATAATTGTAGAAATAGGGCAAAATATTTGCTATACTATAAATGGGTGGTGAGCTTATGAAATATTTAATTGGTATTGATGCAGGAGGCACTAAGTCTGAACTTATTGCTTATGATCTCAATGATACACCTATTTTCACCGCAATGGGGGGATTTGGAAATCCTGCTGTTAATTTAGAAAAGACTCTTAACAATATAATATCTTTAATTTATGACTGCACAAATGAATTAGGCAGAGAAAGTTGCCAGCTTATTGCTATTGGAATGGCAGGTGTTGAAACAGGCAACTATGCGGAACTTATCAAGAAGTATGTGGAAGGTGCTTTTGTAATAAATACAATAGTATTGAATGATGCTGAAATGGCATGTAAAGCATATTTTGGGAATGGGGACGGAATTTTAGTCATTTCCGGGACAGGCTCCTCTTCTTATGTTCAGAGGGACAAAAAGGGAGAAATGGTTGGGGGATGGGGTCATATATTAGGAGATGAAGGAAGCGGTTATCATACAGTTATGCAGGTTTTTAAAAATATTGTCTACAAATATGACAGAAATCTTCCTTTCGATAATTTAAGCAAAGCTATTATTGAAATAATAGGTGGTTTAACACGCTCTGATA
>CAZTXR010000299.1:0-2131 GCA_964617605.1 uncultured Clostridia bacterium
TTAATTTGTTTTCTTGAGCCAACACCTGTGTTGGACAGCATTTTATCTATCCGTATTTTCATATGCTCCTCTTTTGGAAGGGGTGCCCCACTATATTAAAGAAAGTTACCCTTGCATCCATTTGGATGAATATTCCCAAGTTATATTGTATTATAACACGCTATACAATGGTGTCAATGGATAATAGAGATTCTTCGCTTGCTCTGAATGACAGGCTCACCGCGGTATACGAAGGGCTTATGCTTTGACAAGCTGTTTTTGGGTTGACAAATGTCCGGACGGGCTATATGATTTTTTTAGGCGAAATATTTATTTGAGGTGATTTTTATGATTCAGACAATTATTAAAGGATTTACCATAGGTATCGCATATGTTGCTCCCATCGGAATGCAGAATATGTATGTTATCAACACTGCCATGACCCAATCAAAATCAAGGATGTACACGGTTGCACTGATAACGATTTTATTTGACATTTCATTGGCACTTGCCTGCTTCTTTGGGATGGGTGCCTTAATTGAGGCTATTCCCTTTGTAAAAATACTGCTTTTGGGATTAGGTTCGCTTGCAATTATTTGGATTGGGATTTCATTGATTCGTTCAACCCCAAAGCTTAACAGTACCCTAGAAGCAAAAAAAACACTGCTTCAAGTAGCAGTATCTTGTTTTCTTGTAACCTGGGCTAATCCTCAGGCCTTAATTGACGGGACCCTTTTATTTGGAGGCTTCAGAGCATCTTTGGCTCAGGATATGGCCAAATATTTCATTATGGGCTCTTCCTTGGCTTCATTGGTGTGGTTTTTGTCCTTAGGCACCGTGGTAAGCGTATTTAAGAAGGTTTTCAACGAAAAAGCATTGAAGGTTATTAACATCCTCTGCGGTGCCATTATTATTTATTATGGAATTAAATTAGGTATTAATTTCTTTGAAACAATAGGCAAGTAGCCGCCTATAATCTGTCAAATGTTGTGGGGATAAAGTTTGGGCTGTTTTTGAATTTTTTAAGTCTTTCAATCAGCATCTCTTTATCCTTGTTTAATGTTCCTGCCTGATTTACGTGGTTTGAAACATGGTTGGCTCTGAATATGCAATCAGTTAATTCCATATTTTCAAGCATGATTATATTTTCGTCAAGTACCTGCATGGGTGAAAGCAAATGGAATTTCCCTTGCTTTACATCTTCCGCCAGCTCTGATTCTTCTTCTACAACAAGTCTTAAAAGGGAAAAGTAATGGGGATTTATTGCAGAAATTACCTTGGCGGATTCCACAGCGTGTTCTTCCATGTATTCCGTACCACCCAGGCCTGATATTATCATGCATGAAAATTTAAAGCCTGCATTTATTGCCTTTTTACCTGCTTCTATCATTTCCTTTTGCGTAACGCCTTTTTCCATCATGGATAAAACCTTGTCTGAACCGCTTTCAACACCCATGTAGAGCAGTTCCAAGCCGGCTTCTCTTATTGCCTTTAACTCTTGCTCAGACTTCCTCAGCAAATCCAAGGGGCCTGAATAGGAGCTTATTCTTTTGACATTTGGAAATTCGCTTTTTATATAATGCAAAAGTTCCAAAATTTTTTCTGTTTTAAGGCATAAAACATTGCCGTCTGCAAGGAAAATCCTTTCCGGATTTTTGTACATAGGCTTTAACCATTCTATATGCTCAATTATTTCTTCTTTTGATTTTAATCTGAACTGCTTGCACTTGTACATGTAACAAAATCTGCACCTGTTGTGGGAGCATCCTTCGGTTACTTGTATTATCATGCTCCAGGCCTCACTGGGTGGTCTGTACAAGGGTTGTGAATAACTATTTCTCATATGTGATATCAGCTCCTAAATTTTGAAGTTTTTCTACTATATTCGAATACCCTCTTTTTATATGGTACACTTCAGTAATTTCAGTTTCTCCGTCTGCCAAAAGTCCTGCAATAATAAGGGCTGCTCCTGCTCTTAAGTCTGTAGCCTTAACTTTTGCTCCGCTTAAATGACTGTTGCCCATCAATATGGCGCTGCTTCCTTCCACCTTGACATTTAGGCCCATCCTGGACATCTCATTGACATGCATAAAGCGGTTTTCAAAAATAGTTTCATTTATTATGCTTGTACCATCTGCCTTTGACAGCATTG
>CAZTXR010000300.1:0-2128 GCA_964617605.1 uncultured Clostridia bacterium
CGGCAATAAATATGTTAAAAAGCGGAATGAGTATGGAATTGATTAGTACTGTAACCGATTTGCCTATAGAAAGAATTGAAGAGCTTCAAAAGGAAGTTTAGAATGAATGACATTACAAGGGGACGGGGGTATGACAGCACCCCCGTCCCCTTGTCACCCTTGTCAAAAACTAAGCATTGGCGATAATTGTTGAGAATTGCTTCTAACAATATTGGAGAATTTTTGTAACGATAATTATATTTAAATTAAATGATTGCAAACTCATAAGGCAATTATTGTAATCTATAATACATTAAGTTAAATTGCATTAAGTGGGGATTGGTAATATAATTGGATTCCTAAATAACCATGTTTACTTATGCTTATGAGAAGTGTATAAAAGGATGGAGCCTTATGAATACTGTATGCAATCTGTCAAAGATAGGTGAAATGCTGATAAAGCAAAAGGAAATAACCCGGGAACAATTAAAGGAAGCCTTGAGGATTCAAGCGGGCAGTAGTAAAAAACTTGGGATGATATTGACTGAAGGAAGATATATTACAGAAACGATTCTTTTGAAAACATTGTCGGAGCAGCTGAATATTGAAATTGTCGATTTGGATAATTATTATATAAATACTGATGCTGTAAAACTATTGACTGAAAAAACAGCAAAGAAAACTTGCTCCTTTCCATTGAAAACTCTTGACGATAAAATATTAATAGCTATGGAGGACCCTCTCAATATTTTTTACATAGAAGATATAGGGGCTGAAATTGGAGGCAGGATAGAGCCTAAGCTTGCGTCAAGGGGGCAGATAATTTCAGCCATTGAAAAATACATGAGTGGAAGGGGCGCGGAACAGGCAGTTGAAGATTTTGACAAAGAAAAGTCTCTTAGTGAAGGGATTGATGAAATTGAGTTAGCAGATATAAGTGTTACTAATTCTCCTGTTGTAAGGTTGGTTGATTCATTGATAGGGCAGGCGCTTAAAATGAATGCAAGCGATATACATATAGAGCCGCTTGAGAACAGAATCCGGGTCAGGGTCAGGGTGGACGGTGATTTGCAGGAAATTTTATCGCCCTCAAAGCAAACACATTCAGCAATGGTAACCAGGGTTAAAATAATGGCCGGATTGAATATTGCAGAGAAAAGACTCCCTCAGGATGGGCGAATAGAAATGAAAATTGAGGATTCTGTCGTTGATCTTCGTATTTCGGTGCTGCCTACTGCCTATGGCGAAAAAATAGTAATGCGAATTTTAGACAGAAATAATTTTTTGAAAACGAAGGAGGAATTGGGCTTTACTCCGCGCAATATGGGGATTTTTAATTCATTATTGGAGGTTCCTAATGGCATAATTTTGGCAGCAGGGCCTACCGGCAGCGGCAAAACCACTAGCTTGTATGCTGCTTTGTATGAACTTAATAAGCTGAATAAAAATATAATTACAATTGAAGATCCAATTGAATATAAAATTGAAGGCATAAACCAGGTCCAAGTCAATACAAAGGCGGGGCTTTTATTTTCTACAGGTTTAAGGTCTATATTAAGACAGGACCCTAATATAATTATGGTCGGTGAAATCAGGGATGAGGAAACGGCTGAAATTGCTGTGCGGGCTGCAATTACTGGTCACATGGTCATTTCAACCATACATACAAATGATGCGGTTTCAACGATTATGCGTCTCAAGGACATGGGAATCAAGCCGTTTTTGCTTGCTGCTTCACTGAGAGGAATTGTAGCTCAAAGATTGGTTAAGAAGATTTGCATTAATTGCGGGGAAGAATATGTTGCAAATGATACAGAAAAGAACTTGTTGGGGGTTAAGGGAAACCTTGTGCTGAATAGGGGCGTGGGCTGTCAGAAATGTTATTACACAGGTTACAGCGGCAGAATCGCCATCCATGAAATATTGAAAGTTGATAAGTTGATAAGGGATGCTATACAGAATGAAAAGAGCAACGATGAAATTGCTGCTTTGGCTGAAGAAGCAGGAATGACTACATTGACGGATAATTGCAGGGAATTGGTACTGGCAGGGATTACAACAACGGATGAATTCTCGCAGGTGGTTTATAGGATTTAAGATTTTCGACAATATTCCATTGAAAAAACATGCAGGTAATTGTATAATATAT
>CAZTXR010000301.1:0-2072 GCA_964617605.1 uncultured Clostridia bacterium
TATATTCACCTCATAAATCATTGGAGGAAAATCAAAAAGAGCTTGATACGCATATTGAAGGGGAGCTATGCCCTAAATGCAGAGAGAAAATCATAGAAGAAATGGGCGAGTTGTTATTCTATATAGCTTCCATGTGCGAATCTTTGGATATTAAGATGGAAGAAGTATTGGATAAAAAATATAATCACCTGAAAACCTTAGGCTTGTACAATCTTCTTTAGTTTATTTAATTTAGCATAAAAAATGAGATTCTTCTGACCAAGTCTACAGAATCTCATTTTTAATTACACAGACCTTTATCAGTCTCTTTGACAAAGCTCTATAAGAACACCAAATGTTGATTTAGGATGGCAAAATGCTATCTTTGCTCCCCCTGCTCCGTAGCGGGGTTTTTCATCAATCATTCTGATTCCTTTTTCCTTCATTTCAGCAATTGCTTTCTCAATATCATCAACCTTGTAGGCAATATGCTGAACACCTTGGCCGTTTTTTTCTATATATCTTGCAATAGGGCCATCGTCTTCGGTTGATTCCAATAACTCAACCTCTGTATCTCCTATAGGCAAAAATGCTACCTTTACTTTTTGCTCATCCACAGTTTCCGTCCCTGCTGATTTTAAGCCAAGTATATTTTCATAAAAATTTAGTGCTTCATCTAAATTTTTAACAGCAATACCGATGTGATCTACCTTATTAACCATTTAATACCTCCAAAAATTCATCTCTGACATCATAAACATTCTTATGCTTATTCAATATTTCTATTACTTCACCGTCTAATTTATTTTCACTGTCAGTATGAGTCATAACAATTTTTCTTAGCTCTGCTTCAATTAATTCAACAACCTCTAATTTCAAGTTGTTTTTTCGTCTTTCTTCTAACTTTCCGCTTTCCTTAAGATATTTCATATGCTCTTTAACTTCAGTGACCAAATTATCGATACCTTCATTTTTAACAGCTACAACCTTAACAACAGGAGGTCTCCTGTCCATATCCATAGTTAAGTCAAGCATCATATTTACTTCTGTAGCAGTGCGGTCAGCTCCAAACAAATCACTTTTATTAATGGCAAAGATATCACCTATTTCCATTATACCCGCCTTTATGGACTGTATATCATCCCCAAGGCCAGGCACCATAACCATTAAAATAGTGTCTGCAATTTTCACTATATCTACTTCAGACTGTCCGACGCCTACAGTTTCAATTATTATATAATTATATCCCGCCGCATCCAATATTTTTAAAGCATTCTTGGTGTATTTGGATAAGCCGCCCAAATATCCCCTGGTCCCCATGCTTCTTATGAAAACATTAGGATTTAGGGCAAGGTCCTGCATGCGAATTCTGTCTCCAAGTATAGAGCCGCCTGAATAGGGACTGGTAGGGTCTATAGCAATTACACCAACCTTATTGCCTTCCTTGATCAAGGCTTTAACTATTTTATCGGTAAGTGTGCTTTTGCCTGCGCCGGGAGGTCCGGTAATTCCGATTATATGAGCATTCCCTGTATATTGATGTATTTCTCTTATGATTTTTTCTGCTTTTTCAGGTTCATTTTCTACTGCTGTTATAAGCTTGGCACAAGCCCTTTTGTCACCTGTAAGCATTTTTTCAATCAACTGTGAATACACCATTATTATTGCCTCTTCAAATTATTTTTAATATAATCAATCATTTGTGTTGTTGGTGTTCCGGGAGTAAATATTTCTGATATTCCCGCTTCCTTAAGGGCCGGTATGTCTTCACTTGGAATAACTCCCCCGCCTATTATCAGCACATCATCAACGCCCTGTTCTTTTAACAACTCTGCAACCCTTGGAAATAAATGATTGTGGGCTCCTGACAATATACTCATTCCAACTACATCCACATCTTCCTGCACTGCAGCCGCAACAATTTGCTCAGGAGTTTGTCTAAGTCCTGTATAAATAACTTCCATACCTGCATCTCTAAGGGCTCTTGCTATAACCTTAGCCCCTCTGTCATGTCCGTCAAGACCGGGCTTTGCAACTAAAACTCTTATTGGTCTGTTCATTTTATCCTCCTATTAAAGCAATACCGCTTGCTC
>CAZTXR010000302.1:0-2058 GCA_964617605.1 uncultured Clostridia bacterium
ACAATAAGTAGAGAAATAAATTTTTTCATTAAAATCCTCCCAAAATTAGTCTTAGAAGTATAATATTCAAATCTCCTTTAAAGAGTTACAGTTAACTTTGGAATATATTATAAAACTAGTAGAAATTTATATCATATTGTGGTATATTATTCTTGTATGTAAAAATTAAGTAAAATATAATTAAAATTGCGTAATATTAATGTAAACGGAGAAAAAAATGGCTGTATCTTTTTTAGATTTTTTAACGCAAATTACTTCTAACCCGATGTTGCTGGTTACCACAATTTTAACCTTGGCGGTTATTATGGTAAATGGATGGACTGACGCACCAAACGCTATTGCTACATGCGTTTCTACTCGCTCCATATCAGCAAAATCGGCTATTTTAATGGCTGCGGTATTTAATTTTTTTGGAGTTTTCGTAATGACAATGATAAATGCAAATGTAGCAATGACTATATACAATATGGTTGACTTTGGGGGAAACTCGAAGGATGCATTAGTAGCATTGTGTGCAGCATTATTTGCAATTGTTACATGGGCAACAGCTGCATGGTGGTTTGGAATACCAACCAGTGAAAGCCATGCCTTAATAGCAGGTATATCCGGTGGTGCCATTGCACTGCATAACGGATTATCGGGAATAAACGGCAATGAATGGATTAAAGTATTGTATGGATTAGGATTATCCACATTTTTGGGATTTATTATGGGATGGGTTGTTGTAAAGATAACAGAGGTACTTTTTAAGAGCATGAGCAGGTCAAAAGCTAATACTTTTTTCCAAAATGCACAGATTGCTGGAGGGGCAGCTATGGCATTTATGCACGGTGCCCAAGACGGTCAAAAATTTATGGGAGTATTTATGCTTGGAATATTTTTGGCTAACGGTCAAGCACATGTTACTAACTTTCAAATACCTGTGTGGATGATGCTTTTATGTTCGGTAGTTATGGGTATTGGAACTTCCGTAGGTGGTTACAGAATTATTAAGTCGGTGGGAATGGATATGGTCAAGCTTCAAAAATACCAGGGTTTTTCAGCTGATATGGCAGCAGCAAGTTGCCTGTTTATATCTTCCATGACAGGGATACCTGTAAGCACCACCCATACAAAAACTACTGCTATAATGGGCGTAGGGGCTGCAAAAAGATTATCTTCCGTAAACTGGGGCATTGTAAATGAAATGGTTATGACATGGATTTTAACATTCCCGGGATGCGGATTGATCGGGTATTTAATGGCTAAACTATTTATGATGATTTTTTAATAAGAGGTGAAAATATGGCTAGGAAGAATGAATTTGATTATTATGACGGATTTATAAAATTAGCGCAATACTGCTATGATGCGGCAAAGCTATTAGACGATTCATTAAAAAATTTTGATGCGGATACATTGCAGGAAAAGATGAAAGTTATGCATGACATTGAGCATACAGCTGACTTGGAAGGTCATGAAATAACCAGAAGGCTTGCAAAAGAATTTATAACCCCTATAGAGCGTGAAGATATTATTATGTTAATACATGAAATTGATGATATTACGGATTGTATTGAAGATGTGCTTCTTCACATGTATATGTACAATGTAAAGGTTATACGCAATGATGCCATTAAATTTTCTGAAATTATACTGGCAAGTTGCAAGGAATTAATAGAAGCATTTAAGGAATTTAAAAATTTCAAGAAATCAAAGGAAATACATAATAGAATTATAAAAATTAACAGGCTTGAGGAAGAAGGGGACAATCTTTATACTGAAAGCGTTAGGAAGCTGCATGTAACAACTTATAATGCAATAGATATTATGACATGGACAATTGCTTACAATCGCCTTGAGAAATGTTGCGATGCTTGTGAGGAAGCAGTTAATGTTATTGAAAGTGTTATTATGAAAAATTCATAAAAAAGATTAAATTGTTAAAGATAATCTTATATATTGTGAAAAAATGTGTTGCAAAGCGCATAAAAGATTGTTAAAATAAGTTCACAGGAGGCGCATATGGTACATGATAGAATTTCACCGGCAGTAATAAGAAGATTACCTAAATATTAC
>CAZTXR010000303.1:0-2034 GCA_964617605.1 uncultured Clostridia bacterium
AATTCGTAGGCGAAGCTGAATTAGCTGACAAAATTCAAAAAGAAAACTGGTTTGACTTCGATGTTGTTATTGCAACACCGGATATGATGGGTGTGGTTGGAAGACTTGGAAGAGTTTTAGGACCTAAAGGTTTAATGCCAAATCCTAAATCAGGAACAGTTACTTTTGATGTAGCAAAAGCTATTCAAGAAATTAAAGCAGGTAAGGTTGAATACAGACTTGATAAAACAAATATTATTCACGTTCCTGTAGGAAAGAAATCTTTCGGTACAGAAAAATTAATGGATAACTTAAAGGTTGTTGTTGAAGCTGTAGTAAAGGCAAAACCGGCTGCTGCCAAGGGTAAATACTTAAAGAGTGTTACAATAGCAAGCACAATGGGGCCTGGAATCAAGCTTAACACTACTAAGTTAATGGATTAGTATCGGAACAGAACTCGAAACTATAATTGAATAAATACCGCAGACAGTTGGTACTCTATATGAGTTTAAATACCCAACCGAGGTTGAGATAATAGATTAATTTCTCTTCGTCTGCGGAGAGATATTATTTTGCGAAAAAATCAATCTCTACAAAAAGGAGGTGCAACAAAGATGAATCAATCAGTATTGGAACAGAAAAAACAGGTTGTAGGTGAAATTACCGAAAAATTCAGAAAGGCTAAATCAATTGTATTAGTTGAGTATAAGGGATTATCTGTTGCGAAAGCTACTGAATTAAGAAATAAATGCAGAGAAGCCGGTGTTGAATATAAGGTATACAAGAATACTTTAATGCGTTTTGCATTTGAAGAATTGGGTTACCAAGACATGTCGGTTAACTTGGAGGGACCTAATGCAATAGCTATATCCTATGATGATGAAGTTACGGCTGCTAAGGTAACTAACGAGTTTGCTAAAACAAGCAATGATACGATAGTATTAAAAGCCGGCATAGCTGAAGGTAAGGTTATGAATGCTGATGAAATTAAAGCATTGGCAAGTGTACCGTCAAGAGACATTCTTCTTGGACAGTTGGCTGGAGTATTGCAAGGAAATATCAGAAATCTTGCTTATATGCTTGATCAAATCAGCAAAAGAGGCGAGGAAGTAGCTTAAATATGACCTAACAGTATCATTCTGATGGCTTTAGCCGGAAGAATCTCATGGGATCCTTCGCTTAGCTCAGGGTGACATAGCGGAATGTATTCGTGACAATAAGCAGTATATAAATAATTATAATTTAAACAACAATTAATAGGAGGAAATATAAAATGGCAAGTGAAAAAATCACAAACTTTGTTGAAGAAATAAAAAAGTTATCAGTATTAGAATTAAATGAATTAGTAAAAGCAATCGAAGAAGAATTTGGTGTATCAGCAGCAGCTCCCGTAGCAGTTGCAGGTGCGGCAGCAGGTGCAGCAGCTGTTGTTGAAGAAGAACAAACTGAATTTGATGTTGTATTAATGTCAGCCGGTGCAGGAAAAATCAAAGTTATAAAAGTAGTAAGAGAATTAACAGGTCTTGGCTTGAAAGAAGCAAAAGATGCAGTTGATGGAGCACCTACTACAATAAAGACTGCTGTTTCTAAAGAAGATGCTGAAAAAGCCAAAGCTGCTTTAGAAGCTGAAGGCGCATCAGTAGAAGTAAAATAGTATAGTACAGGGATATTCCAGGAATGGAGGCATTCCAAGAACGGGGACATTCCAAGAACGGGGACATTCCTTGATAGCATGAGCTACATAGCGTGGCAATCTATCAAGGTGTGTCCCCTTTCCGCTGTGAGCTGCATAGCGTGGCAGTCTATCGAGGGGTGTCCCCTTTCCGCTCTATGTCATTCTTCGCTTGCGCTCAGGATGAAAAGGCGGGACCTATAAATTCTATTTATATCCATGAATAATTTCCCAAAAATTGCAAATAATAATTTAGGCGTTTTCAAAAATTAATTTGTCTTTCAAATATGCAGCTGTCGCTAAAATCTTACAAAAATTTCAAAAAGAATGGTGAATGGACAAAGTAAATGCAACTTTTTAAGGAAAAAGTAAGTTGATTGCAT
>CAZTXR010000304.1:0-2021 GCA_964617605.1 uncultured Clostridia bacterium
ATTCATTCATTGCAGAAGCAATTGACATGGACACATCCATTACTGCCCCAAGAGAGCCAATAACTATTCCTGCCCACAAAACTGCTTTTAAATCAATGGGGGCCTTGGTATTCAGCATAAGCAAGAACATCGAATCATCATCTATCAAACCGGTCAAATTTAAAATATTGCTGATAAACATGGCCAATATTCCAGCAATCAACAAGCCTCCCAAATTTCCTACAATGGCACACAAGGTTTTTTTGTTTGCTCCGTTAATCAGCAATAAGCTCATAAAAATAATGAATACACTTACAATTATTGATGACAAATATATGTTGTTGCCTTTCAAAATTGAAGGAACAAAGACCATAAAGACTGCAAGACATGTAAAAATCAGTGAGATTATCGTATTAATTCCTTTTTTCCCCCCAAAGAGCACTATAAGCGCAAAAAAGCCAAATAACAAGCCCCAAAGAACAAAACTTCTGTCATATTCCAAGAAGGTCCAATCTTCACCCTGGCCGGTTCTTGAAATAAGTGAGGATACTATAATCTTATCTCCATTCTCAACAACTTTTGGATTAACAGCAACTATCTCGTCTATATATTGATAAGCCTCCACTATATTTCCCTTTAGTTCATCATTGGTTATTTCTGCTTTAAATATAATAGTGGTGCTAGAAAAACCTTCATAGTTATATTCTGATTCATCTTGTATTGCTCCTCCAACAAAAATAACTTTTGCCTTGTATGATTTATTAAATTCATGTTGGTTCAACAACTCAGTCTTGTTCATTTTGTAGCCTATTGCAATAAATAAGAAAGAAAATAATATAGTTAATATGTAAATAATAATATTTTTATTAGCTTTAATATTCATGATTACCTCTTAAATAATTAAATTTTGTGTTAAATCCCGTCATTCTAAGCGGAGCAAAGAATCTCCTAAAAGATGAGATATTAGTTAGTATACCATAAAATGTCCATTTATCAATGGAAAAGTTATAATTTAAAAATAAATGAAATATTTAAACATAAATAGCACCCGCTCTTCTTTTTAATTCAAAGATCGGGTGCTACTTATTTGAGTGTTCTTTTAAAAATCCTGTCGGAATCACCTCATTTGCCACCATCTATATAATCAACCTTCCAAATCTTACTTCTTCTTTCACTCTCAGATAATCTTTTACTGCACTTTGAGATATTCATTCAGATAACTCTTCAATTAATTTGTTTGCAGCGATCTTATAAATTACTTGCAGATTTTAGTGTAAGATTTAGTACTTTGGTTGTTATAAGTAATATACCCAAGTATATTATGTTTAAACATTTAATTTGATTATAATACATAATATGCTGATAATATTATTGTGTTAATAATTCATATAAAGTATTAAGGTTCACGCACTAAAGTCAAGAAAACGCTTATTGACTAATTTTGTCAAAATTGGTATACTATAAAAAACGTTATCAGAAAGGAGCAAGAAAATGGGGAAATTTGTTGTAAGAGAAGTAAATACAGGTATTAAATTTGATTTAAAAGCTACAAATGGACAAGTTATCGCAAGCTCTGAAGTTTATAAATCAAAGGCATCCTGTCTGAAAGGTATTAACAGTGTAATAACCAACGCACCTATAGCCAATTATGAAGACCAAACAGTAGAAGATTACAAGGTAGAAAAGAATCCGAAATTCGAAGTTTACACAGATAAGGCAGGAGAATTCAGATTCCGTC
Source organism: uncultured Clostridia bacterium (assembly GCA_964617605.1). Lineage (GTDB taxonomy): Bacteria > Bacillota > Clostridia > Tissierellales > Sedimentibacteraceae > Sedimentibacter. Next base: position 1,718 of record CAZTXR010000304.1, read on the forward strand.
TAAAAGCTAAAAACGGCGAAATTATTGCTACATCAGAAGGCTATAAAGCAATGGACAGCTGCAGAAACGGCGTGGAAAGTGTTCGTAAAAACGCTGCAAACTCAACAATCGAATAGAAATTCCAATCATGGGACAGTAGGGACCTATCTTCGCTGTCCCATATTTTTTATTAATTTTATTTAACTTGTTATGCATATAATATACTGATATAATTAAATAAAATTATAAGAAACGAGGTGGAGACATGAGCTTGACAAACGAAGATTTAAAAGCCATATCCGACCTGATAGATGTAAAGCTTGAT
>CAZTXR010000305.1:0-2010 GCA_964617605.1 uncultured Clostridia bacterium
ACCGGAATGGATACATGTTGCTACTATAACGATGACCTGTATAGAAAAGAAGTAAGATTAGAATTTGGATTTCTTATAGATAAAAAGAAAAGGTTAACTTCTGAAGAAATAGAAATAAGACCGGAAACAAAGTCAGATTGGTATGATGTAGAATTAATGACACAGCATGCATTTTGGAATAAACATCATCTCGGCTGTGACGAGCACTACCTAATTCATAAATTGCGTCAAGATAAGGACTATCTTCCGGACTTAAGCAGGATAGCTCTAAAGGATGGAAAGGTTATAGGCTGTATTATGTATTCAAAAGCTATTATTGTTGATGTTGAAGACAGGCACGAAATTATAACTTTTGGTCCTTTATGTGTTGAGCCGGAGTGGCAGGGATGCGGAGTTGGTGAGCTTTTATTAAGGGAAACAATGAAATTAGCAGCAAATAAAGGGTATAAAGGTATTGTAATTTTCGGTGAACCGGATTACTATCCCCGTATCGGGTTTAAAACCTGTGACAACTTTAATATTGCAACGGCTGACGGTAAAAACTTTGATGCATTTATGGGAATTGAATTAGCAGAAGGTAGTTTACAAGGAATCCATGGCAAGTTTTATGCATCAGAAGTTTTCACTAACCTACCAAAGGACGAAGTGGAAGAATATAATAAAAATTTCCCAAAGTTGCAAAAATTAAGATTCGCGGGACAATGGGATTAGCAAATAAATAGAAAAAGAAAATATGAGTGAGTTTTACAAAAAATATCCTGGATTTGATAATGGATTAAATTATATAAAGGATGAAATTGTAATTGCAGCTTTTATTGAAGAGAAAATAGCAGCTGTAGCTGGTGCTGACAATTACCATGAGTCATAAGATATTATTATATTGCTATTATGTCGTAATCTTCATAAGGTATGAATTAACACCTATTATTTGAAATCATAACAATCAGCAGAAGGGAATAAAATATGGTATCCTTAAAAGAAATTAATGAAAATAATTTTAGAACAATCGTAGGAATGAAATTAAATGAGGAGCAAAGTAAATATGTAGCCTCTAATGTTTATTCATTAGCACAAGCATGGCTTTATCCTGAAAAAGCAAAACCGTATGCTATCTATAATGATGAAGAGGTAATAGGGTTTATGATGCTTGATTGGGATGAAAAAGAACGTGAATGTGCTATATGGAGATTTATGATAACAAGTAATAAGCAGGGCAAGGGATATGGTAGAAGTGCTATAGAATATGTACTTAATATAATCAAACAAAGCGAAAAGTTTGACTATGTATTTGTAGATTATGTACCTGATAATGTTGTAGGAAAACATTTATACGAAAGCATGGGGTTTATAGAAACCGGAGAAATTGAAGAAGGTGAAATTGTTATGAGGTTAGATTTAACGAAGTATGTTGTGAAATAAATAAATTTAATCTGTAATTTATTGGATTAGGATGCCCTATGCAGAAAATTATAGTATGATGGATTCGACTGTTATTAAATCATTATAGACAAATAGGAATTTGTAAGGGAGGTAATGTATATGAAAAATAAAAGGATTATCTTCGTAGTGACGATTGTTTTATGTGTCTGTGCAGTAGCACTTGCACTTTATTTTGCAAATTCTCGCCCTACAATGACAGGCCAATACTTGGTATCAACAACAGGCGTACATATAATTGTTGACAAAAATGGTATGCCAAATGTCATGAGTAACCAAACCAATAATGAGGGTATTTTTGAAGGTCTACAAAGCGGCGACTACATCAAGGTTACTTATGATGGTATAGATCTATCGTATCCTGGACAAATGGGCATTTATAACTGCAAGTTAATCAAAAAGGGCGATATAAGTAATATACCTGAAAAAACCTTTTCTGAGTTGCAAGGTATGGGATGGCAATTCCAATAGGCATGCAACTTCTAATTTAACTGTTTATAATTATAGGTTACGTTACAATCAATATAGGAAGTGATTAATTTGGAATATAAATATGCAGAAAACTGCAATTAT
>CAZTXR010000306.1:0-2009 GCA_964617605.1 uncultured Clostridia bacterium
CATTTATAGGCAAGCCGTGAGGGTTTACAAAACTTGCAGATAAAAGACCTAACTCCGATGCTTTTTTATTCATCATACTTACAAAATTATCTTCGGTTTTTCCTACATATTCCGCTATTGCAGTTGCACAATCGTTCCCTGAAACTATAAGCATTCCATCTGCCAAGATTTTAAGTTTAATAGTTTCTCCTGATAAAATTCCAAAATTGCTCCCTTCTGTAGCAGCGGCATGTCCGCTTATTAACACATCATCATCAAGAGATATTTCACCTGAGGTAACCTTGTCCATCATCAATGTATAAGTCATTATCTTTGAAATGCTTCCAATTGCCAACTGCTGATTTATGTTATATTGATAAAGAATTTCGCCTGTTTCCAAATCCCCGAGCAAAGCGCCATTAATATTGTCATTTATATTAATCTCTGCAAATGCAAAATTATTTGCAAGCATAATCACTAATAAACATAGGGAAAGTATTTTGCTGACTTTTTTCATAAAAAACCTCCAATCGATTATGCTTTAATTATATAATAATTTACAAATTATTGCATTACCAAATTTAAAAATTTGTTGGAAAATTTGGTAATCTGTCGGATTCTTTTATATCCTATCATATATCCACGTTAAAATATCTTCATATATATTTTTTTTATCTAATTCATATGCTCTAAATCACCCATAGTTTAATGATTCACTTAAATTTTAACTGACGGCTCTTATTATTTTTAAATACTCCAATATTATTAAATCCCCCATCACATCAAGAGGGTTTTTACCTAAAAAATCTACAAATGCCTTTGAAAAATTAGAGGTTGCATTTACATCAATTATATAAGGTCCCCTATTATTTACTATTACATCAATGCCCCCCATTTTTATATTCAGTATATTTAATGTGTCAATCACCATATTTTCAATCTGCTTGTCTAATTTATAAATATGCTCATATTGGGCACCTCTGTGATATGAAGATATGCCTGAATCATCCATGCTTCTTTTAACTGCAGAAAAAACATCTCCATCAATTACTTCAATTCTTAGGGTATAATTATCAATTGATTTAATATATTCTTGAAAAATAAATTCTATGGAGGGCAATGTTTTTAAAAATTCAAATAATTCCACTGTATTGTTAACCTTGCAAGTATATGTTGACCTTCCCCCTCTGTTTGGCTTTATTATGCAGGGAAATTTTATTTTATCTATACAAAAATCCCTGCTGCAGCAATAAATCTCCGGAGTATTTATATCATAGTCTTGTAAAGTGTTGCAGACCAATTGTTTGTCAAAATCATACATTAAGGCTTCATAGGAATTAATCATTCTAATTCCATTATTATTTAACTCCTTTAAGAAATCAAGACCCTTAAAATATGTCTTTACATGCCCCCTAAAATATGAGCTGGGAAAAATTCTGTTTACAATCAAGCGGACAGAATTAAAAGAAGCCGCATTAAATACAGCTTCCTCAAAATTAATAAACAATACTTCAAAACCTTTATTGCTTAAATAATCTTTTAAATAATTGTTTGACCACTCCTCAGATTCAAAAATTATTGCAATAGCCATATCTCACCTCTTTAGGATTATTATATTATATCTCCGCCATCATATAATTCTCCGCCGCAATCAGGCATTATACCATATCTGATTGACCACACATCTTTATATTTTAATGCTTGAGAATGCATTTTTTCAATATTGCCATCTGTAGTTTTTATAATTTTGGCAGGTATTCCGGCAACGACAGAAAAAGGAGGTATAATTTGGTTTTTCTTAACCACAGCCCCTGCAGCAACTATGCTTCCTCTTCCTATATGAGCACCATCCAGTATAATTGAGCCCATACCTATTAAGCAATGATCTTCTACTGTACAAGCATGAACAACAGCATTGTGCCCTATAGTTACATAATCCCCTATAATTGCGGGGTAATCATTGGAAACATGCACGACACTGTTATCTTGAATATTTGTATATCTTCCTATTTCTATATAGTTGACATCTC
>CAZTXR010000307.1:0-1982 GCA_964617605.1 uncultured Clostridia bacterium
CCTCCGGCTCTTTTAGGAATTTTCCCTGTATGTTTTTCATATCCCTGCATACTTTTTATGACAGGCATAAGTCTCGGCTTGAATGTATCAATACATTGGCTGCACCCGAATTTCCCCGTACTTCTGAATTCATCGTATGTCATGCCGCAATTTGAGCACCCTTTTGCAGGCAAGTATGTTTTATTATTAAATGCATTGTTAAGCATTGCTGAAAACAAATTCTCCATTGAAAAATTTGAATTCAAAATTGTTTGGTTCTTTTTTGCACATTCTTCACACAAGTGGCTTTCTGTCTTTTTCCCGTTTATAATATGAGTTACATGGACATTAGCCTCATTTTTTCCGCATTCATTGCAAAGCATTTGTATCCCTCCTAAATCCTAATAATCATTTTCTATAGCTATCAATATCATTTCTTTTAGTATATCAGCCCTAAGTTTATTTCTATCCTCATAAGCAACAATATTAAAAGCCCTGTCACTTAAAGCACTTTGCATAATTATCTTTTCATTTTCAGTTAATACATCTCTTTCCATCAATGCATTTAATAAATCAACGGATTTATTCAAGGTTATATTATCGCCTATACTTTCATTCAATATGCGCTTAAGTTCATCTTCAATTGATGAACGAACCTTCAAAATTCTTATATAGCCGCCTCCACCTCTTCTGCTTTCAATAACATATCCTCTGTCATTGGTAAAACGGGTTGTCAGAACATAATTGATTTGTGATGGAGAACAATCAAATTGCTGTGCCAATATATTTCTTTGTATTTCGATAGTATTATTGTTTGCATCCATTAATTCTTTTATGAATCCTTCAATAATATTACTTAAACTTGACAATACATCACTTCCTTACTGTAGTCATTTTATCTCTGACTTTGACTATCTTTGACCTTAGTACAATTATATCACTGTTAAAATTAATTTCAAGTATTATTTTCTCAAAAAAGATACTTTTTATGTAAATAAGCTTTTTATAAATTTTGAATCGTGACTTATCACGGACATCAGCTTTTAGAATTATCAATGTCAGCACGATAAAATAAATATGCAGCCTTGTCATTCTATGCGTAAAGAGGAGGGGCTTGTATTCATATATTCATATAAGTTCATATTAAATTGACAAATCAGAATACAAATGGTACAAATATATAGGACCTGATTATTCAGCAAACAAGTTTAAAAATCAAGGAGAAAATATGAAAAAACTTATTTATATGTTACTTATCTTTTCACTGTCCATATTTGGATTAACAGCTTGTAAAGAAGAGAAAATTGAAGAACCCAAAGAAGTAAAAGAAGAAACAACTGACAATGTAAATTTCGAAGGCACACATAAAGTAGAAATAGAAGTGAAAAACTATGGAACTATCTATTTGGAGTTAGATGAAAAAAGTGCACCAATTACTGTAAACAACTTTGTAAAGTTAGCTGAAGAGGGTTTTTACGACGACTTAACATTCCATAGAATTATATCAGGATTTATGATTCAAGGGGGAGACCCTTTAGGTAACGGAACAGGCGGCTCGGATGAAACCATTAAAGGGGAATTCGCCAACAATAAGGTTGAAAATAAGCTTTCTCACATCAGAGGGGCTATATCCATGGCTCGCTCCAAAGACTACAACAGTGCCCGCTCACAATTTTTTATAGTTCATGAGGACAACACATTTTTAGACGGAGACTATGCAGCTTTTGGTTATGTTACTTCAGGAATGGATATAGTTGATAAAATATGCAAAGATACCCCCGTCCAAGATAGTAACGGTACTGTCCTGCCCAAAGACCAACCGGTTATCGAATCAATTAAAGTTGTAAAATAAATCACTAAAACAAAGGTCCCATAATAAGGGGCCTTTATTTTTCTAAAAGAAGGTATATTATGTGTATAGCCTTAATTCCGTCATAGGATTTAATCAGTACAAATGAGATTTATGTATCTATTCTTTGGAACTCAATTAGTGCTTTGTTTCT
>CAZTXR010000308.1:0-1968 GCA_964617605.1 uncultured Clostridia bacterium
TGTATAAATCAGATTTCATAAAACGCAGCACATTTTCAGGAGCAGGATTTATATTGCTGCCTATTTTTTCTTCTATATCTTCCAGCTCTAAAATAATTTCATCCGTAAGGAACTTATTCCAGGACCAATGACAATCCTTTGGTATTAAACTCATAATTTCACCCTTTTGTATTCTTCCATATTTTTATCTGCCAACTTTTCAGCCCAGATAACTTCCATTATATTAAGTTCCTCCGAGTAGTCTTCCTTATTTTCATCTTTATCATACTCAAGCTTTTCAAGTATCTCCAAATTAAAAGAATCTTCGCCTAATTTATCCCACTCCATTTGAAGCTCCCTGTTTGGATGACCCCCACTTTTTAACTGGAACCTTACTCTATTTATCATTCCCTTTAAATTTTGTGTTGGTACCAAAATATATTTATTGTTGATTTTATTCTGAACAATCATTATTCCCATTTCCGGCTTCATTTGTTTATATTGTTCTTTTAATTCTTTTTTTCTGTCCATATTATCTCCCGTTTCATTGGCTATCACTATTCTTCATTTTGTTTTATTGCCTTTTCCAACATATCATGAATACTATCTGTTTCAACAATATCCTTATTTTTATTAGCAATTTCAAGGTCTTGCTTTATTTCATGAAAATTAATATCTAAAAATTCTTCTTTTGAATCATCATTATCATCTATCTGAAGTTGTTCATTTCCTTTTAAATATACTGATTTATCAACAATTGGTTCAGGTATCTCTCCTACACGGTAATCCTTCTTACTGAATCCTGCTTTATTTAGTCCTTGAACGATATTTTCAAGAGTATCCCTAAAATCATTAGAACATGTTAAAGTGTAAGATAAGTTAAGAGCTGCATTTTTATGTTTTATAACATAAGGAAGACGAAGCACACGTCCAAGTATTTGCTCTACATCTATTTTTGAAGTTTTATTGGCAAGTGTTGCAAGAATATAAGCGAAAGGACAATCCCAGCCTTCTTTTAAAGCGTTAACTGTAATAATATATCTAATATCACAGTCTTTGCTCATTAAATCTATACCTTCAATTTCATTAATTGTTGAAGTTTTAATTGCAACTTGTTCCTTAGGTATTCCAATACCTGTTAACTTTTCTCTTAGCTTTTCAAAAGTTGCATTATCTTCTTTTCCTTTTGGCTGAGCTTGAAATAGAACAATAGGACGAATATATCTTCTCGTAATTTTTTCTTCATCCACAGCCATCTTTTCAAGATTCCCTTGAAGCTGAATTGCATCCATAACAACTTCTTGTTTACTATTACGATTATATACAACAACAGGTAATTTAACCATATTTTCTTTTTAAGTTCTCTTGCATCCACAAAAGAGATAATATTGCTGTTCTCCTTTGGTGTTGCAGTTAAATCAAGTATAAATGAAGGGTTAAGATTCTTGAGCATTTCTACACTTAAATCAGACTGGGCGTTATGACTTTCATCAACAATTACAACAGGAGAAAGCTGATTCAATACTTGAATAAGTGCAGTATTATCTACATCTTCAACCAATGTTTCTGAATCTTCATAATAAGGTTCAAACTGAGCCAATTGGCTATTTTGCTGATAAAACTTCCTTCCATCTTTTTTATTAGATCGAATAGAATCGAAACTTAAAACACATATTGTAAGCTGCTCTTTAACAGAAGTAGGATTGAATCCTTGACCATTAAGTAATTGTTCTTTTGTTAGAACCTCTACCCCGCCTCCAAAATCCATTTCTATTCTCTGTCTGTAAGGATGGTCCACATCATTTAATGTATGTATTGTCTGATCTAAAATTGTATTGGATGGCACAAGCTAAGCAACAATTTTTGTTTTTTAAAAAGGCATCTGTTCAAAAAATGGTTTTAATGATGCACATGCAATAAATGTTTTACCACCTCCTGTCGGCACCTTAAAACAAACATGGGGTGTACCGGTAATAGTATCTCTGTATT
>CAZTXR010000309.1:0-1964 GCA_964617605.1 uncultured Clostridia bacterium
AAAATATGAACAGGCAGGGATAATATGTTTGAAAGAGAAAATGAAATAGTAGCAGCTACATTAAATGACAGGGAAGAGGAATTAGAGCTTTGCTTAAGACCCCAGAAGCTTTCCCAATATATTGGCCAGAATAAAGTAAAGGAAGTTTTAAATATATTCATTGAATCTGCCAAAATGAGAAATCAGCCTCTTGACCACGTATTGCTGTCGGGACCTCCCGGCTTGGGAAAAACCACCTTGGCAAATATTATTTCCAATGAGATGGGCGTAAATATAAGGGTTACCTCAGGACCGGCAATCGAAAGAGCAGGGGATTTGGCTGCAATACTTACAAATTTAAACGAAAATGATGTTTTGTTTATTGATGAAATACACAGGCTTAATAAAACAGTGGAAGAAATAATGTATCCTGCATTAGAAGACTTTGCACTGGATATAATAATCGGCAAAGGGCCTTCAGCCAGGTCAATACGTCTTGACTTGCCTAAATTTACACTTATAGGGGCAACAACCCGGTCAGGGATGTTAGCATCTCCTCTCAGAGACAGATTCGGGGTTATGTGCAATTTGGATTTTTATGAAGCTGTTGATTTAAAAGAAATTGTACTTCGCTCTGCAGGAATAATTGATATTCAAATTGATGAAAAGGGAGCAGAAGAAATTGCTAAACGCTCCAGGGGAACTCCCCGAATTGCCAACAGACTTTTAAAAAGGGTAAGAGATTATGCAATTGTTAAAAGCAAAGGGATAATAGATTTAATAACAGCAGACAAGGCTCTTAAAATGCTTGAAATAGATGAAATAGGATTGGACAAATTAGACAGGCGAATTTTAAATACCATAATTGATTTTTACAAGGGGGGGCCCGTGGGGCTTGACACATTGGCAGCCTCCATAGGTGAAGAAAAAGGAACCATAGAAGATGTATACGAGCCTTATCTCCTTCAAATAGGATATCTAAGCCGTACCCCCAGGGGCAGAGTTGTTTCGGAATCAGGTTACAAACATGTTAAAAAAATCAGGAAAAAAGAAGACCAAATCAGTATCTTAGAGGACGATTATGAAAAAGTTGATTAAATTATTAGTTATAACAATGTTGCTTGCTTTTTTATTACCTGCAACTGCCCTTGGCAAAAACCAAGATGATATTTATGTAAGGGTAAGAATAAGGTATCCAAGACTATTTAATGAGCAGGTATCATTTGAAGGATACGATGAAATTACTTTATATGATGATGAAGAGGAACTTTTTAGCCTTAATAATAAGCTTACCTTAAGAATTGATACATATTATACAGCTAATTATTATATTACAGACTTAAGCCAAGGTATTCACGGTCCCTATCATGCAGTGCTGTTAGACGAAATTTATTCTTCCTACGAAGAAGCTTATATAGAAGCAGAAGATTTAACAGAAAAGTTTAACAGTGACTTTTATCCATATTTAATTGAAGGTGGATATACTATTGCAGGCGGAAACTTTACAAATAAAAAACTTTCACAAAATTTAGCTGAAAAATTAGAAGATGAAGGTTACAAGGCAGAATCACTTAACGGTAACTTAAACAATATAGTTGCCTATAACAATAAAAATAAACCAATTTTTATGTATGATAAGGATATGTCTGTATATTTTTCCTCATATAAGGAAGACGAAGAATATGAGATGATAAAGGTAGACAGCAGGGCCTACAGGGGCAAAATAGCATTAAATATAATTGATGACATAAAACTTCTGACAATAAACCATGTTGAACTTGAAAATTACTTATACGGAGTTGTTCCCAATGAAATTTCAGCATCCTGGGGAATGGAAGCATTAAAAGCACAAGCTTTGGCTGCAAGAACATATGCTGTCTACAACATTAAGCCGCGTCAGATTTACGATATGGAAGATAACCAAAATTCTCAGGTTTATATGGGTTATGATTATGAAAAATCATCCACAACAAAAGCAGTAAATG
>CAZTXR010000310.1:0-1952 GCA_964617605.1 uncultured Clostridia bacterium
AGATGGAGAAAATATGTATAATACATTTGTACAGGTAATTTTAAACAACAATTCCAAAAGCACAGACCAAATATACACCTATGGAGTACCTCTTGAATTAGAAGGCTTAGCAGAAGAAGGTAAAAGAGTAAGTGTTAATTTTGGAAGAGGGAAAAATATTATTGATGCACTAATAGTTTCTCTTTCTTTAAGCTGCGACTATCCTTTTGAAAAAATCAAGCCTATCATTGAGATATTAGATGAAAAACCAATTGTTTCAAAGGAAATGATAAAAATTATTTCATGGATAAGGGACAGGTATATATGCAAATATTCTGATGCCATGAGGCTGATGATACCTCAAGAAACTCAAAGTGTTTATGAAAAACACGTTTTTTTAAAAGAAAATAAAGAAATTACCGAATACAACATAAATAAAAGCGAAAATCAGATAAAAGCGATAGAATACCTTAAAAACCATCAATCAGCAAGTGTTAATTCTCTTACAAAACAACTGAACATCTCAAAGGCAGTTATAAACAATCTTGTTAAAAAGGGTATACTGCAAGAGAAATTAGTTCTGGAAAATACAAATCAAAAACAATTTCTCTTAACTGAGCCCCTATGTCTGAATAAGGAGCAAAGCGATGCCTGTGAAATAATACTTAAATCGGATAAAAAAGCATTTTTGCTTCACGGAGTAACCGGCAGCGGAAAAACTGAAGTGTACATGAATATAATTGATGAATATATAAAAATGAACAAGCAATCAATAATGCTTGTTCCTGAAATTTCTCTTACAGCCCAGACCATAGACAGGTTTGAAAAAAGATTTGGAAATAAAATTGCGGTATTTCATTCAAAACTAAGCAAAAGAGAAAAATATATAGAGTGGCTGAGAGTTTACAACAAAGAAGCAGACATTGTAATAGGGGCTCGTTCAGCAATATTTGCTCCCATAAGTGACTTAGGTGCAATAGTAATTGACGAGGAGCATGAGGACTCATATATATCATCAACATCACCAAAGTATGACACCATAGAAGTTGCCATAAAAATGGCATATATGACGGGAGGCAAGGTTATATTAGGCTCTGCAACACCATCATTAAATACCTACTACATGGCCATGAAGGGTCAAATAGAATTAATCGAAATGAAAAACCGTGTCAAGGATGCAGAACTTCCTCATATGAAAATAATCGATATGTCCGGGGAGCTTGACAAGGGCAACAATACTATAATCAGCGAAGAATTGTATGAAAGTATCAAAAATTCTCTCAGAAATAAAGAACAAGTCATATTGTTTTTAAATAAAAGGGGATATTCAGGCTTCGTATCCTGCAAAAAGTGCGGTCATGTGGTAAGGTGCCAGCGGTGTGACGTTTCCATGACCTATCATATTAAAGGAAATATGATGAAGTGTCATTATTGCGGAAGAACAAGCAAAATGATTTACACATGCCCTAAGTGCGGCAGCGATAAAATAGAGCAGTTCAGTGCAGGAACCCAGCATGTAGAAAAATTAGTAAACCAATTATTTCCCCATGCTGCCATTGAAAGAATGGATTTAGATTCCATGGCTGACAGAGACAGCTATGAAAATATATATAATGATTTTAAAAATAGAAATATTGATATATTAATAGGCACGCAGATGCTTGCCAAGGGATTTGACTTTCCCGAAGTGACTACGGTAGGTGTTTTGTCTGCAGATGCAATACTGAATTTACCCTTTTACAATGCAAGCGAAAAAACATTTCAGCTTATAACTCAAGTTAGCGGGCGGGCAGGCCGGGGAGATAAGAAAGGAAATGTTTATATTCAAACCTATGAGCCTGAAAATTTCATTATAAATGCAGCAAAAAACAATGATTATGAATTATTTTTGCAGCAGGAATTAAAATTAAGAAAAGAATTTGCATTTCCGCCATTTATTAATATAATAAATATATGCTTAATATCTCGAAATG
>CAZTXR010000311.1:0-1948 GCA_964617605.1 uncultured Clostridia bacterium
ATTGAGCGTTTGCTTTTATTTTTCCTTCAACAAATCCCTTATTTCCGTAAGCAGTTCTTCCTGGGTTGGGGCTGCGGGTGCTTCGGGAGCAGCTTCTTCTTGTTTTTTGAACCTTTCTTTTGACTTATTTATTAATCTGACAAATAAGAAAATAGATGCTGCCACAATTAAAAAGTCCACTACATTTTGAATAAAATTACCATACATAATTGCTGCTTCAGGCTTGATTATTGCATCACCCTCCATTACTGCTTCAGAAAGCACATATTTTAATTCCTTAAAATCCATACCTGCCATTAAAGCGCCTAATAGGGGCATAATCAAATCATTTACGACAGATGTTACAATTTTCCCGAAAGCACCACCCATTATAACACCAACTGCCAAGTCCAACACATTTCCTTTGAATGCAAATTCTTTAAACTCTTTCCACATAAATAGCCTCCGAATATAAATAAACTATATGGGGGATGTCCGCTAAAGGCGTGTCCCCATTCCTATACAAATGTATTATACCCAATTTTATGCAAATATAACATAAATTTTAAGGGCTACATTCCTTTTGCCCGCGAAGACTTTCTTTTGACTAAAGGGGTGTCCCATTCCCTTGGCTGCTAATTCTTATATGAAATCTTACCTGAGCTTATGCCTATTTCAAAGCTGTCATCATATGTGATATATCTTACTTTATTTTCAATGGCTGTATTTTCAGTTTTTCCATTGAATACTACAAATACATTATTGCTTTGAGATGCTTTTTCAAGAATTTCTTTTAATATTCTTATTTCTCTTTCATCATTTATATTGTGTATATCCCCATTCATTGATAATACCAACACCTTATTTTCGTAGTTCATAAAGGATTTAATATTGTTCCACATTGTAGCATTTGCTGCACTCATTGTTCCATTTGAAATTATACCTTCAAAGTATATAATATCACCGCTTCCTTCATAGTTATAGACACCTTGCGATATTGTTAATTTTTCAGAATAATTTGAAATATCAGAAGTTTTCATATTATCTTCAAATACTGTTTCAGCTTTTAAACCAAGCTCTTTGTCTTTTGGTTCATACATTATTCTTAAATTATCAATATATATTGTTCCTGTATCTTTTCTTGTTTCATTTATTTCAGCCAAGTAAATATTTTTTAGGGTTATCGGGTAAGTTATTCCATCAGGAATTTTAGCTTCAACCCATTTCCAACCTGTCCAATTTACTTCTTCTTCAAAGTCAATTTTCACTTGTGTGCCGTAGGCATCGGTTATCCTTGTTCTAAGCCAGTGATTTTTACTGTCACCATAAACCCACATTCCTATAGCTAATGGTTTATCCTCTAACTTAATTCCTTCACCATCATTGCCAAATTCTACAAAAGCGATACTTTGGTCTGTCATTGCAGTAAAGTCATAATTTAATTGAAGTGCATTAATTCCTTCTTTTACAAAATCCTTTGTAATTCCTATGGTGCCTGCAGAATCCTCAGGATACAGAGTTAATTTTAAATTATCAAGATCTTCGAAACGGTTTAATGTTTTATATCTATAGCCCACCTTAACCTGTATATGTTTTATGGCTTCTCCAAATGTTAAGGTTACAGCTCCGGTATTAGAAATATCGCTTGATGTAAATACACCGTTATCGACCTTTCCGACCCTGTTTCTATAGGAATAATCAATATACTTCCATGGTATAAATGCAGAATTACCGTCTTTGTCTATACCAAGCACAGCTCCCAATTCATAGCTGTCATTAAATCCTACAGTTAATGAATCTGTATCTGAATACAAAGCTTGGGCTTTATCTAAAACATTTATTTCAATGCTGCCCTCTGCATTTCCAACATTTGCAGTGATTGTTGCCTTACCCGGCTTTTCAGGTTTGAATACATTATTTACAACCTTGCCTGCACCAACAGGTGAAACACTGAACTCAATATTTTTTG
>CAZTXR010000312.1:0-1938 GCA_964617605.1 uncultured Clostridia bacterium
GCACTTGAATCTGATCTGCGCCATAATGATTGTTATTTTTTTCTGTCGCCATTTATTTCTCCTCTATTTTGAAATACTTCCAATTCTTCCTTCGTTTATATAAAAGTTTTTCTTTTTAAAATCCTTAGTTAAAATATTTAAATCATGGTCATCAGTAGCGGTAATTATTGTTTGTATACATTTAATATGCTCAATAAGATAGCTTTTTCTTTTATTGTCAAGCTCTGATAATACATCATCCAATAACAAAATAGGATACTCTCCCACTTCTTCCTTAATTATTTCTATTTCTGCAAGCTTTAAAGCAAGAATTGCCGAGCGCTGCTGACCTTGGGAACCAAAATATTTGCATTCCTTGCCATTAATTTTTATGAGTATATCGTCCTTATGAGGTCCGTATAAACAAGTTCCTCTCATAAGCTCATTATTAAAATTATTGTTTATTCTTTCATAAAATATTTTCTTTATTTCATCCTTGTCATTATCATCAATTAAGCCTATGTTGCTATAATATATAATATCAAGTTTTTCCTTGTTTCCTGATATATTTGAATAAATATCCCTTGCATAATTTTTTAACTTTTTTATATATTCATTTCTGTATATTGAAATTTCTGTTCCTGTATTTATCAAGTAATCATTCCAAATACTAATAATATCTTTATTTTCATATTTTGTATAGTAATTTTTTAATATTAAATTTCTTTCACTTGTAATTTTTTTATATTTGTTGAGCAAATATTTATATTTAGGTTTTATTTGTGAAATATCAATATTTACAAACTTACGTCTTTCAACAGGGCTTCCTTTTATAATTTTCATATCATCTGGAGTAAAAATTACATTATTTAAAATACCTATCATTTCAGATGTTTTATCAAGCTTTACACCATTGATAAAAACTGTTTTCTTTTTGTTTTTTTCCAATAATATTTCTATTTTTATATTGTAATTATTTTTAATAAGGTGAATTTCAACAGAGCTTTTATTTTCAAAAAAATTAATCAATTCATTTTCACTGTTTAATCTAAAGGTCCTTCCTATGGATGCAAGATAAATTGATTCCATAAGATTTGTTTTTCCCTGACCGTTGTCACCTATAAAAATATTAAGCGAATCATGCAATTCTGCTTCAGCATATTTAAAATTTCTGTAATCTTTAATAATAAGTTTATTTACTATCATTCTTCCTCTTTATATGTGTCCCCGCATTATTGGGGACCTTTCTTAATGTTTGCCCCTGAGACTTTCCCTCTTCCTTTAAGAAGGTGTGTCCCCACACCTTTCTACTAAATATTTTTCATTATTAAATTCAACTATATCCCCTTCTCTTAACTTTTTTCCTCTTTGCAAAGCAACTTCACCATTAACTTTAACTTTACCGTCTATGATGACATTCTTAGCCATACCTCCGCCTTCAACAGCATTAGCAAATTTTAACAGTTGATCTAATTTTATATATTCTGTATTAATGCTTATTTTTTCCATAATACTCCTTCTCAATTTGGGAACATCTTTAGCTGATTCTTACCGGCAGAACCATATAAATATAATATTTATCCTTATCTTCATTTTCTTCTTTAATAAAGCATGGATTATTTTTCCCTATTAAATTCAGTGAAATCATATCACTGTCAATAACCTTCAAATAATCCAATATATATTTTGAGTTGAATCCTATTTTAATATCTTCTCCATCTTTTTCAACAGAAATATTTTCTTCAACATTTCCGTACTCTGAAGCTGAATTAATTTGCATATTGTAATCTTTAATATCTAATATAATTAAATTGTTTTTATCATCCCTTGCAAGAAGCGAAGCCCTTTCAATACTTTCCCTTATATCTTCCGTATTTACTTTTACAAGAGAAATATAATTATCCTTTATAATTCCTTCATAGTCTATAAATTTTCCTTCTAAAAGGTTAGAAATTATAA
>CAZTXR010000313.1:0-1931 GCA_964617605.1 uncultured Clostridia bacterium
CCTGCGGCAAAGGTAAGTCCTGCCTTTGCATTTACCTGTATTTGATTTATTCCCTTTAATTTATACTCAACCGGGTCTTCTACGGTGATTACATTCTTTGTTTGGACATTAAGCTCCCTTAATATTGTATAAAGGGTGGTGGTCTTGCCGCTTCCGGTAGGTCCTGTTACTAAGAGCATGCCGTAGGGCTGTCCTATCATGCTGTCTAATTTGTTTAAATTTTCTGTGCTGAAGCCTAAGCCTTCTTTAGTAAAGTTAAAATTGCTTTTATCTAATATTCTTAATACTATTTTCTCTCCGTATACTGTTGGCAAGGTGGAAATTCTAAGGTCAATTTCATTGTCGCTGAATCTCATTTCAACTCTGCCGTCCTGGGGTATTCGTTTTTCGGCTATATCCATCCTGCCTATTATTTTTACCCTGGTTACTATGGCGGATAAGTTTGATTTTGGCAGGGTCATTATTTCTTTCAAATCACCGTCCACACGAAATCTTACCCTGATATCGTTGTGGCTTGGTTCAATATGTATGTCTGAAGCTTTGCCTCTCATAGCCTGTTCGATTATGGAGTTTATTAATTTAACTATGGGTGCTGTTGTAACCTCAAGCATTTCTTCTTCTGAGCCGTAGTCTTCGTCTGCCGGAATAAAGGTATCCGAGAACTCATTCAATGCTTTTTGAGTTAATATGCTGCTGTAATATTTTTCAATTGTTCTGTCCAGGTCCGGTCCTGAGGCCAGACATGGTATTACACCCATTTTGGTATAAAGTTTTATATCGTCTATAGCGAAAAAGTTCAGGGGGTCTGCCATTGCAACCACTAATCTGCCGTCTTTTTCGTCTATGGCTATAAGCTTGTATTTTTTTACGATACTTTCCGGTATCAAGGTTACTATATTGGAGTTTATTTCATATCTGCTTAAATCAACTCTCGGGAATCCAAGCTGCTGCTCCAAAGCTTCGACAATTTCTTCGGGCTTAAGCCATCCCTTGTTGACTATAATTTCTCCTAATTTAGCCTTGGAATTTTTTTGCTCATCCAGTGCTTCATTCAGTTGTTCTTGTGTAATTTTTCCTGCATATAGCAACGATTCCCCAAGTTTTAAGTTTGATTTCTGCAATTGCCCCACCCTCATCTATGTACATTTATGTTTTTATTTTCTAAAACCCTTATTTTTGGTAGTATCAACAACTATTTGTTGATTGATTATAATTCATTTTACTGATATTGTCAATTTATTTCGCTAAATAATGGGCTCAGACACGGGGACGTATCATCTGTCTTGTGTCCGGAGGGGATGGTTCTTGCCGGACACTTTGCCTGTCGGTGATTCTTGGGGCTAATGTCTTTAATTAAGTATAAATAACCGGAATTACATTTCCATTCTTTTTATTATATATTTGTATTTTATTTCAATTACATTTTGATTACAACGAAAATTAAAAATCCGCCCCTTGGCGGCGAGAGCTGCTTATAGGGCGGAGTCTTGGACACGGGGACGTATCATCTGTCTGGCACAAGGAGACACGGGGACGTATCATTTGTCTCACAGACGTGGGATGTCTATTTGGTATATTTAAGACTTTCTTATATAATTAATGATTTTCTTTGCGATTTTTTATACTCGAAACAATATCATCTAAAGTAATATCTTTAAATTTTTCTATGCGTTCTTCGGTATAATCCCCATAACTGTTTTCAAACTGTCTCATAAACATAACCGCTCCAACTGCTCCTAATTGTTCACTTAGAGCTTTTAACCCTTCCCGACGTATTGTGCTTAAATTATTAATCATTGTATAACACCTCCATAATCCACACCACCGGATTTGATACTTTAACGTTTAAATTTATTCTTCTCGAAGCATTAATTAACTTTTTATCAGTTGTAAGAAAAACTGTTGCGTTTGCAGATTCAGCACTTGCTATA
>CAZTXR010000314.1:0-1921 GCA_964617605.1 uncultured Clostridia bacterium
CTTTTCCTTATCCATTATTCCTCCTTATTTAACCACGTTTAAGCAAACGTTATCTATTGATATTGTATACCACTCTAAATCTTAAATCAATACATTTTTACAAATTTGGACACCGGGGATGTATGTTAACTGTCCCACTTTATCCTTTAACGGCTCCCTTAGGACGAAACTTCATAAAAAAGTGGAACAAATAAATTTTATTGCCCCATTTTTTCTCTTATCATATCACTAAGCACTATAAACCTATTAATATTATATTCTCCATCCTTAAACACGGGCTGGTTATATATTCTTTTATACTTGGAATTCATATATCCTTCAATTTTTGAAATATTGTTTGCAATATATAATTCCTTATTCATATTCCATTTACTTAGATACTGTTTATATAGAGCAGTATTTCTGTTGCAGTTATTATTTAAATATTCATATATTTCCATGAATTCTTTTGTTGCAATAAAGTTAATAATTTTTAATATTTGCTCCATTGTATTTTTTTCACCGGAAAGATAATCCCATAATTCCGATGAAAGCAAAACTTCTTCTTCAGCAAAATATTTATCCATATTAATTATGGATGACATAAATCGCTTTTTATTATACTCCGTATCACTTTCTTCACTTGTAGGGTCAAAAGGAAAACCAATAAAAAAACTAATTTTCTTATCAGGAAATAGTCTTGATAAGGCTGCTTTACCTTAAGCTTTATGAAATGGAGCATTTCTGTTCTTATTTGCATCTTCAGGAAAATTGTCAAACCTTCTATACAGTATTTTAATAACTATTTCTGAAATTTCTTCTTTTTTAATATGTAACATTTTATTTCTCCTTTAAGTGAAATATTATTTCTGAATATGCTCCTTTAACTTTTTCTGTTCTATTTAAAACAGGGCGTTTGTATTGATTGACAATACTCATATTTGATTTTTCTGCAATTTTAGGATATAAATTATATTTGTCATTTGCAACCAAAAAAACATCATAGTCTTCAGCTAAAAATTTTTTGCAATTATTCAAAACATCTGATATACCATCTACATAAGAACTCCTCGCTTCCAGGCCTTGCCCTTTGTAAAGAGGACCTATTTCTAATTCATCATTTCGCCTAAAGCCAAATAAATCATATGCATAGGCGTGCTGTTCATGGTAATCAATCAAGCCAACATAAGGAGGACTTGAAAATATTCCTTTTATTTTTTGTTTTTTTAAGATTTTCCCCAGCTCTGGAATTTTATTATCAATACCTTCGAATATATTAATATTTCTGCTATCTCCAGTTAGGCAATATTGTGCAGTATTTGTTCGTAAGAATAATATCTCCTTTATTGAAATATGCTTTCTTTTTAAAATTATCTATATGCGAATCCAAAAAATATTCAAACAATTGTGGAATAAATTTTCCTTTATAAGGATGAAGCCTATGTACGTGTTTTGTAGTATCAGACTCCTTTACAGTATCAAATGATAAAGCCCAGTTAAGATCCTCTCCTAATATTTCTTTCCAATTTACTTCTCGGCTTCCATTGAAAGAATCATAATATTCTTTTAATTCATCCCCATTAACCTTAGTGGTTCCATTATCATCTATTTTACGTACCCTTCCATATTGAATGAGGTAAGAGATATTTGATGTAGTCACATCCTTACCCAAATATTTACTGGCCCATAAGCTTGCTTCTTTTAAAGAAAATAATTGTTTGTTTTCATAATTCATATTTATAAAATCTCCCATTTAACTAATAAATTATTTTAATTATATCATATCTTTTATTGTAAATCATATAAATATAAAATATTTTCCAAATGAAAAATGAGAACAAAAATGAAACAGTAAGTGTATGCCCCTACTGTCCCATTAGTTTCATTTTAAAGTTTTTCGATTTGAAAATTATCTGCAAGCAGCGGCAAGTTTTGTGGGAAC
>CAZTXR010000315.1:0-1916 GCA_964617605.1 uncultured Clostridia bacterium
AGGGGACGGGGTTGTTGTCATAAGCTTATGACAACAACCCCGTCCCCTTGTCATTAATTTTTACAAAAACAATTCCGCAAATATTTCAATTATCAAATCATTCTTAACAGCCAAGGATAATATTCTGTTGTGTTTAACGAAATCAGGTACATTTTTTATAAACATAGTTGGGTTTTCCCTGAATTTTTCAATTACCAGCTCAAAAAATTCCTCCGCTTTATATATTTTAAACCTTTCAACTTCATACCTTTCAGCTATATTTTCAAAAAACCTTATGCAAATATCCTGATAATCGCCTTTATCCCTAATATCCAACACCATTTCCAGTCTTGGCAGAACCCTTTCAAAAAACATCCTGTCGCAGCATATACCCTCGTAGCCCAAAAGATTTCCTATATTAATCAGCCTGTCATTGTACTCATTGTAAAAGTCTACCAATCTGTTCATAAAGTTTCCATCATAAGGACTTATGTAATATTTATAACCCTTAAGCTTCTTAAAAACCTTTAAGGCATCATAATAGCCAAGTTTAATATACCCCTCAGCCCTATCCCTGTTAAAGTCCAGTGATTCAAGCATGGAGCCAAGGCTCTCTACCGGCTGAATATATGTTATATTTATATTTTTAGCTTTAATCCTTCTTACAACACCAGCCGCCATGGTCCTTACGGCGATTATATCCTTATAGCCTTTGTTTACAAGAATATCTATGGGAAGATTGTTGTAAAAGCCTCCGTCCAAATATTTCTTTCCATCCATTTCTTCAATCCTAAATGCCGGAAGATTTGCACTTGCAATCAAAAAATCAACTAATTTCCCCTTTGGTATATCTTCCTTCATAAGCTCCATAGGCTTTTTGTCGGTTAAATTAACGGTAACTATGCCAAAATCAATATTTGAGTCGCGGATTTTATCTTCATCAACATATGTATCAAATAATTCCCTAATTTTTGATGTATCCAAGCCACGATTTGCAAGGATTTCTTTTGATTGATGCAAAAGATAGGAAAAATTAACTTCCTGAATATTGAAACTCTTTAAATCTTCAAGAAGCTTTTCATCAAGGTCAAACAACTCATAAGAATTAATACTGTACCATATCTTTTCCAATAAGTCATAGTCATCTTGAACCATCATTGCGCCGTTAATAGCTCCTATGGAAGTTCCTGCAATTCCTCCGATTTCTATATTTAACTCTCTTATGGCTTTATAGGCACCAACATGGTATGCACCCTTGGCGCCTCCACCCTCCAAAACCAATCCGTACATATCTCACCTATTCAACAGATAATAATTTTACTGTACTTACGCCCTTAATCTTTTTCATCTCCAATACCACATCATCAATAGATCTGCTTAAATCAGATATATCCAATGATACATTGACTGATGCCTTCCCGTTAATAGGAATACTTTGATTGATGGTAAGAATATTTGCATGCTCTTGGGATAAGTAATTCAAAACATTTGAAAGCACTCCCTTTTCATGCCTAAGCATCATTGAAATAACTGCTTTTCTGCCGATTTGATTTTCGTCAGGAGAAAAAACATAATCCTTGTACTTATAATATGTGCTCCTGCTGATACCAACCGTTTTTACCGCCTCACTTATACCCTTCACACTTCCGTTATTGATTAAATTTCTTGCCTCAATAACTTTATCATAAACATCAGGAAGTATCTTTTTACTTACAATTAAATATTTCTTTAACATATGTCCACCTCTTTCTTATGTTTTTCAACAATAACACCATTCTTATCAGCTTCCAACAATTTAATTTCCCACTCATATTTTAATTTACTGATTCCATCTTTGATTCTTTCGGGAAACCTGTCATCTGTAATTATATACATCAATGTGGGTCCGGCGCCGCTTATAAATACAGCCGATGAACCGTCAACAAAACAAATTTCAG
>CAZTXR010000316.1:0-1903 GCA_964617605.1 uncultured Clostridia bacterium
GGCTTAAATAAAGGCCCTTCCATTTCACTTTTGACAGCCTTAAGCTCTTTTCTTATTTGGATATTCTGTGGACAATGAATTTCACACTTTCCACACTCCACACACATAGAAGCAAAGGCAGGCTTTGAGGAAAATGCACCCAAGGTCTGAGCATACTTCCATCCGAATGTTTTATCCTCCAACAAAAACTTATCATTATAGCTTGAGAAACAACCGGGTATATCCACCCCGTGAGGACAAGGCATGCAGTAGCCGCATGCCGTGCAGGCCACCTTAATCTTTTCGTTCATAATTGATTTCACTTGATCAAAAACCTTCAATTCACTGTCAGAAAGTGAATCAGCCTCAGCAGATGATGCAATTTCTATATTTTCTCCTGCTTGTTCTTCATTGCTCATTCCGGATAATACTACATTTACTTCCTTATGATTCCAAATCCATCTGAGTCCCCACTCTGCAGGAGACCATTTCGAATTGTAGTCATTAAATGCTTTTAATACATTCCTTGGTAAACTATTCACTAATTTACCGCCTCTTAAAGGTTCCATTACAATTACCGGAATTCCCATGGCATGAGCAAGTTTTAGCCCTGAAACAGAAGCTTGATTATTTTCATCCAAATAATTGTATTGTATCTGGCAAAAATCCCAGGGGTATGCTTTTAAAATTAATTCAAAATCTAATTTGCTTCCATGAAATGAAAAACCGATATTTCTTATTGTCCCCTTTCGCTTAACATCCTCAAGCCATTCCATAACCCCAAGGTCTGTCATTTTGTCAAACATTGCCTTATCAGTCAACATATGCAGCAAATAATAATCAATATAATCGGTTTGCAGCCTCCCCAACTGTGTCGCCATTATTTTTTTTGCATTATCTAATTTGTTTACCATATAGGGCGGCAGCTTTGTTGCTATTTTTACACGCTGTCTGTAGCCGCCTGAAAGTGCCTTTCCTAAAAATGCTTCGCTTTGACCTGCATGGTAAATATAAGCGGTATCAAAATAATTAATACCCCTTTCTATTGAGTCTTGAATTATTTTTGCAGCCCTGTTTTCATCAATAATTCCTGCCTTTGTGGGAAGACGCATGCACCCAAAGCCTAAAACAGACAGCTCATCGCCGTTTTTTTGATTTATTCTGTATTTCATAATTACCTCATTATATCAAGGACCTTAGTTTTTCCTTATCAATTATTTCTATTGTTCCCCTTGAAAGCTTCAGAACCTCATGTTTTTCAAAACTTTTCAGCATTCTTGACACAACTTCTCTTGCACTGCCTATATATTTGGCAATTTGTTCATGAGTAAGCTTAATTACGTTGGATTTAGTATTTACCATTTCATCGTATAAAAAAATAGCAAGTCTTGCGTCAAAACTCTTGAATAATATTTGTTCCATTGCCCACATTACATCAGAAAATCTGTCAGCAGCTTTTTTATACATATAGTTTTCAACATATATATTTTTCATTGCCAATTGATTGAATATTTCCACATCCAACAGAAATACTTCCGAATCTTGTTCTGCATCAATTAAAACTTCAAAAGTTATATTGCTTAATAAGCAGGAAGCAGATAAAACACAAGACTCACCTTCAGGCAATCTGAAAAGAGTAACATCCCTTCCTTCTTCTGACAGCATATATGCTCTTAGTTCACCTTTTCTTACCAGTAAATGGCCTAGGCACTCTTTGCCCGCACTGTGAAGATGCTCCCCTTTATTATATTTTACTACTCTAATGTTGTTTATAAGCAATTGCTTTTCATCATCTCTTAATTTTTCACAATAAGGCAAATTATTTTCTATGTATGTCAAATTTTCTCCGCTTAACACTCAATCACTCCTAACAATATTTTCCTCATTATACCACATAATTGATTATATTTATTTAGAAATTTTT
>CAZTXR010000317.1:0-1884 GCA_964617605.1 uncultured Clostridia bacterium
GCAGTGGCTGCAGTCTTTTATATCACGATTCTTTATAAAATTGCCACCGCAATCACCCTTTAGCATGTACAAAGGACAATAGCAGAAGAGACAATTAAAATTTTCTGCATCTTCTGTACACTTTGCTCTTAGTTTGCTTTCAAGATTATTTATTAATTTGCCAATCAATCTGACCGGATGCGGAAATCCTTGAGGATCTCCAATCAACAGATCTAAAATATACCCTGTTATAAGTGAAATCATATATTCCTTCTTTTGTAATTATTTATTTTCTTATTTTAATATATCACAATTTGTTGTATAATGACATTATTATCTGCATTAACGGAGGACATAAATTGGAATACATTAATCCACTTGGTGAAGAAAAAATATCAAAACTTTTACTTAAATTTTCACTGCCCGCAATAGTAGGTATGATGGTGAACGCCTTATACAATGTTGTTGACAGAATATTTATAGGAAACAGCCCTGAACTTGGCACTTCAGGCATAGCAGGCATAACCATCGGTTTTCCTATCATGATAATAGCTTTAGCCATAGGTGTATTGTTTGGTGTAGGCGGGGCTACAAATTTTTCTATGAATTTGGGCAAAAAAAATTATGAGCTGTCGGAAAATACACTTGGCAATACTTTTATCTTGCTGGTCATTACAGGAATTCTATATATGATTTTTATTCAAATGAATTTAAAAACCATATTGGCCTTTTTTGGGGCAAGCGATGAGATTCTCCCTTATTCTTTGGAGTATATGTCCATTATTACCTTAGGAGCCCCCTTTAATATTATCAGCATAGGCCTGAATAATTTTATTCGTGCTGATGGAAACCCTAAATTGGCCATGTATACAATGTTTTTAGGAGCCGGCACAAATATAATTTTAGACCCTATATTCATCTTTGTTTTTAAAATGGGTATGGCAGGTGCCGCCTGGGCAACAATTTTTTCGCAATTTTTATCATTTGTTTGGGTTACATCATATTTCATGGGAAAGCAATCAAGAAATAAATTAAAGATAAAATATATGAAGCTTAAGCTTAACCTTATAAGCAA
Source organism: uncultured Clostridia bacterium (assembly GCA_964617605.1). GTDB lineage: Bacteria > Bacillota > Clostridia > Tissierellales > Sedimentibacteraceae > Sedimentibacter. Next base: position 1,055 of record CAZTXR010000317.1, read on the forward strand.
AATAACAGTTTTGGGCCTACCGGGTTTTCTCTTGCAATTGGCATCAAGTTTATTAAATGCTACCTTGAATAAGAACCTATATATGTATGGAGGAGATATAGCAGTTTCCGGCATGGGGGTTATTAACAGCATCCAGACCTTGCTGCTTATGCCCATAATAGGTTTAAACCAAGGAGTACAGCCTATCATAAGCTTCAATTACGGTGCGCAAAAAATTGACAGAGTTAAGGAAGCAATCAAATTAGCTATAAAAAATGCAACCATTATAGTTCTTGTAGGATATATTATTACAAGATTGTTCCCGGTACAATTAATATCCCTCTTTAACAGAGATTCAGAATTAATAAACTTTGGCCGCAGTGCAATATTTGCCTGGTTTTTATGCTTGCCTGTGGTAGGTTTCCAAATTGTTGGGGCAAACTTCTTTCAGGCTATAGGCAGACCTAAATCAGCCATGTTCTTAACCCTAACCAGGCAATTGATTTTACTGGTCCCTGCCATAATAATATTCCCGCAATTTTTTGGCCTTAAAGGTATACTGTATGCAGCCCCCTTTGCGGACCTCTTATCATTTTTATTAACATCTGCCTTCTTTTATTCAACCATTAAAAAATTGTAATTTAAAAAGGGAATCTGCAATAACTTTCAGATTCCCTTAAATGTCTGACTTTTTTAGGCCTTGCTTTCCGGCCTGATATATTTAATAAAACAAGAGTCTATAATCGTATCTATTTTACCAATCTCATAAAGATATTCCACATAGGATTTTAACATTCTTTCAGCCATTTTATACTTATAAACACTTTTAACCTCTATATTGTATTTTCTTA
>CAZTXR010000318.1:0-1861 GCA_964617605.1 uncultured Clostridia bacterium
TCAAAACACTGATAGAAGTAAAAACAGAAGAAGCACTTATAAAATCCATTAATAAGTTAAATATCTAACTTATTAATGGATTCATCTCATTCCATAGCAGGAGTTGCCATAGCAACAACATTGATAGTATATTTGACACTAAGATGAATTCGCCCGCTTATTTAAAGTTTTCCACAACTATTATGCTTTTTAAGCCCTTAACAAAATCAAGCTCCCTGATTTCATTCAGCGCTGCATCAATGTTTCTCCTTGAGGTTTCCTGAGTAACAAATACCAAAGAGACAGCTTCCTTGCTGGTTTTTTCCCCTTGTGCCACGGATACCAAGCTTACGCCATTTTTGCCGAAAATATCAGCAATATTTCCCAAAACCCAGGGCTTATCAATAATTTCCATGCGAATATAATATTGTTTCATGCCCTTATTCGAAAGGACATACTTATTTCCGCCTCTAAGAGCAGAAGCCGCACAATTATCACCTTTAACAAGATGCATTATATCTGAGAGAACAGCACTCCCTGTAGGCAGGGATCCTGCACCCCTTCCGTAAAGCATTAATTCACCTACAGCATTACCTTTTAAAAACACAGCATTAAATTCATTTTTAACTGCTGATAAAGGATGGCTAACAGGTATAAATGTGGGATGGACGCATAATTCCAGCTCATTGCCATTCTTTATCGCCGAAGCCAAAAGTTTTATGCTGTATCCCGCTTTCTTCGCATATTGAATATCATCCGCAGATATCTTTGTGATGCCTTCCTTCAAAATTTCCTTAAAATTTATCCTTTGCCCAAAAGCCAAAGCAGACAGTATTGACAGCTTGTAAACGGCATCATCCCCATCAACATCCGAGGATGGATCAGCTTCGGCAAAGCCAAGCTCCTGCGCCTGCTTAAGTGCCTGGTCATAGTCCAAATTATTTTCAGCCATTTGAGTGAGAATATAATTGGTTGTCCCGTTAATAATTCCAAAAATAGATTCAAATTCATTGGCTGATAGATTATCTCTTATTGTGTTTAATATGGGGATTCCTCCGGCGACACTTGCTTCATACATAAGGCTGACACCGTTTTGCTCTGCCAGTGCTTCCAATTCATCACCATGGCTTGCAATAAGAGCCTTATTGGCAGTTACAACATGCTTTTTATTCTTAAGCGCTGCCTTTATGTATTCATAGGCAGGATTGATTCCGCCAATCAATTCGACAATTATGTCAGCATCCTTGTCATTTATGACTTCATATGCATCTTTTGTATAAACTTCCTTAGGCAAGTTAACATTTCTTTTTTTATCAAGGCTGTTTACAAGAACCTTATTTACAAGTAAATCCTTATTAAGAGTTTTAACTATTTTAGAATTATTTAATTCGATAATATTTATAAGTCCCGAAGCCACAGTTCCCATGCCTAATATTCCTAATTTTACCGCTTCCATCTTTCCCTCCAAATGTTTTTATTTTAGAATCCCTTATTTGAAACAGCTAATCAGCCATCCTTTTAAATATCTCATTGTTATTATTTTTCTTTTTATTATATACATAAGCAGCAAATAATGAAGTAATGGGAATTGCAAACAAGATACCCATACTGCCGATTATTGCCTGAATTATTTCAAACACAATCATTTCAAGATTAAAGAGCAAAAGTACATCCTTGTAATTTACCATCAAAAGAAGCACTATAGACAAGGAGCTTCCTATATAGGCTAAAATCAATGTGTTTGTCATAGTCCCTATTGCATCCTGTCCTATATTAAATCCTGATTTAAGCATTGTTTTAAAGTTTTTGACTTCCATATTTTCAGCCAATTCATTCATTGCAGAAGCAATTGACATGGACACATCCATTACTGCCCCAAGAG
>CAZTXR010000319.1:0-1853 GCA_964617605.1 uncultured Clostridia bacterium
GATAAAGCAAAAATAAGAAAAGCTCTTGGTCTTATGATTGACAGAACTTATATTGTTGAAGAAATAGGTCAAGCAGGTCAAGTACCGGCAGCAGGCTTCGTAGCAATGGGTCTTTTAGAGCCTGACGGAGCTACAGAATATATTGCCGTAAACGGACCTAACAGAGATGGTAAAGGCTATTACAGCGTTGATCCCGAAGATTATGAAAGCAATACAGAAGAAGCAATCGCATTGTTAAGAGAAGTTGCTGAATCATCTAAACTGTTTACTGTTGATGATGCAGGTAAGGTTTCAGGCGAATTCCCAACAGTTGCTTATATTACAAATGTTGGAACAGGTCATGAAAGAATAGCAGTATATCTACAGGCAACATTTGCATCATACGGAATCAATATGACAATCGAAAAACAAGAGTGGGGAACATTCTTACAAACTCGTAAACAAGGAAACTACTCTGTTGCAAGAAACGGTTGGTTAGGTGACTACAATGATCCTATATCATTCTTAGATATGTGGATTACATCAAGCGGTAACAACGATTCACAATTTGGTAAAGGTGAACATGCTAATTATGCAGGATACTCTTACAAGGGTGAAAGCGGAAAAACTTGGGCAGAATCTTATGATAAGATAATTTCTGAAGTTAAAGCTTCCAAAGATGCTGTAGAAAGATTTAAATTAATGCATGATGCAGAAGATATATTAATGTCAACAGGTGCTATTACACCTATTTACTACTACACAGATATATTCATGATGAGCAAGGATCTTGACGGAGCTTTTGCAAGCCCATTAGGATACAAATACTTCATGTATTCAACAACTGCAAAATAGTAAAAAATATATAAACAATAAATATAGCCGGGAGCAATCTTGGCTATATTTATTTTGACTTCTATAGTATAATGTATAAAAAGCAGCAGGAGCATTAGAATATGAATTATAAAATGGTGGTATTGGATTTAGACGGTACTCTTCTTAACGATGAAAAATCAATAAGCGATAAGAATATATATATACTTAATGAATTGCACAAGCAAGGTATTCATATAGTCATTGCAACCGGCAGAAATTATTATATGGCTAAAACTCTTACAGAAAGGATTAAATCTGTAGAGCCTGTGATTTTAGCAAATAATGGAGCAGTAGCAAGGCACTATGATGACTCATTTATTGACAGCAATTATTTGGATTTTTCAATATTTGAAAATATATATGAGTTAGGACTTAAATATAACTTAAATCCCATAATCCATGTTGATGAATATAATGAGGGGTATGATCTTATTTATGAGTGCGAAAACTACGATGAAATATATTTGGGCTATATAAAGAAGGACTATAAGAGGGCAAGACATAAAGAATTTATGTCAGATAAAATTAACAATATTTTATCGGTTTGCTACTTCAGTGATTACCAAAAATTAATACCTTTTAAAAATGATATTGAGAAAATGCCGGGAAGTTTTAATATAATTCTTAATCAGAATATAAGCAGGTGGTCTTTGTTAGAGCTTTTAAATATAAACAGCTGCAAGTGGTGTGCTTTAAAAAAGTATATAAACAGTTTAAACATAAATGAAAATCAAGTAATTGCAATGGGTGACGACAATAATGATATAGAGCTTATCAGAAACTCAGGTATTGGTATTGCCATGAAAAATGCAACAGAAAATCTAAAAAATAATGCAAAATTTATTTCGAATTATAATAATAATGAATCGGCAGTATACCGTGAATTGTCGAAAATATTTGAAATTAAATAAAAATATTAAAGCTTTGTACATATTTTCATAAGTCTTAAAATATAATGTATTAATATTATGCAATATTGAGGAGGAATTATGAGAATA
>CAZTXR010000320.1:0-1843 GCA_964617605.1 uncultured Clostridia bacterium
CCATTTTGATACATGCCCCTTGATATATGTGTCATTATGAAATTTAATTTCTGAATTCGTCTATTTCATGTCCTAATTTTAGCAGCTTCCTGTACAAGGTAGATCTGCTGATTCCCAAAATCTCCGAAGCGCGCCTTGCGTTTCCCTTTGTTCTTTTAAGAACATTGATTATTACGGAAGATTCTTGAGCGTCCATTAAGCTGATACTGCTGCTTGTTTCGATTTTATTTAAATCGAATTTCGTTGTTAGATATATTGGCAGGTCCCTTGTCTCTATAATATCATTTTTTGATATCTGCACTGCTCTTTGCATAATATTGCCCAATTCCCTTGTGTTTCCCGGCCAGTTATATCTCATAAATATGTTCATCACTTCATCTGAAACACCTTTTATGCTTAGACCGAACATCTGATTGTATCTTCCAATAAGATTGTTTATAAGTATGGGTATGTCTTCTTTATGTTCCATTAAAGGCGGAAGGTTAATTGTAAATACATTTAGCCTGTAAAAGAGGTCCTTTCTGAATGTATTGTTTCTAACAGCTTCAAACAAGTCTTTGTTGGTAGCAGCAATAATCATAACATCTATATCTCTTTTTTGGGAAGAACCTATTCTTAGTACTTTTCTTTCCTCAATAACTCTAAGCAATGATGCCTGAATTGACAAGGGCAGCTCACCCACCTCATCCAAGAAAATTGTACCGCCATCAGCTAATTCAAACTTTCCGGGTTGACCTTCTTTCTTCGAGCCTGTATAAGATCCTCCTTCATAACCAAAAAGTTCTGATTCAGCAAGACTTACAGGAAGTGCCCCGCAGTTAATATCTATAAAGGGTTTGTCTTTTCTTGGACTGTTTCTGTGTATTGATTGGGCAAAAAGTTCCTTTCCTGTTCCGCTTTCACCTAAAATCAAGACATTTGAGTTTCCTTTTGAAGCTATTTTACCGATTTCTATGGAATCCTTTATGAGAACAGATTCACCAAGTATATCCTCAAAGGAATACAATTCTGTTCTTTTTAGCAGAGAATCCTTTAAATTATTGGAATGTTTCCCTTTGAATTCATTTTTGTCCTGTTGGAGTTTTATTTTGTTTTCCACGGCATATGCTGTTGCTGTTGCCATTCCCAAGGTGTGTACTGACGCATCGTCAGCAAATCCTGTTATTCCAATACAGCCAATCAAATCTCCATTAATATCATGAATAGGTGCTGCAGATGTTGTAAATTTATGAAGTTTTTTATAGCAGTGCTCCTCCCCAAAAGTCAGTACCGGTTTATTTAAAAACAAACAGGTGCCCATGGCATTGGTTCCGATTCTGTCTTCCCTGTAATTTATAAGCCATAAATCAGTGTTCCTTGCTATCTCAGGATGGACTAATGTATCTATTACAAAACCTTCCCGCTCAAGCAGGGTAATCATAAAATTTGTATCGCTGATGATGTTGTACAAGTCTTCCATATAGGGTCTGACAATGTCAATAAGAAATTGATTGCTTTCAATCAATAACATTCGCCTTTCCCTATCATCCTCGAGAACATCCTGCGTTTTATAATCTATTCTGTTAATTTTGCTTCTCTGCCACGACTCTTTTATCAAATTACTAATTCCAGTGACATTATCCTCGTCCAATATAAAGAAATCATGCCAAGCTTTTAAAATAATCTCTCTTTTGTTCATACTGTCGCCTTCATTTTTAATTTTTCAATAAATTTATTATATATTATATCCCTTGTTATTTCAAGGATTTTACATGATACAAAAAAACAATCCCACATAGTAAGATTGTTTATAAGCAATGCGGATAACAGGATTTGAACCTGCACGAGTTGCCCCACACGGACC
>CAZTXR010000321.1:0-1840 GCA_964617605.1 uncultured Clostridia bacterium
AATAACATTAAATAAAGGAACAGCTATAGTATTTATATCAAAAGATTAAACAGGAGGATTCATGAAAACAACAGATGTAAAAGATTTGTTTTTAAAGCCTGAAAATTATAAGGAAGTTCGTATAGAAGGCTGGATAAGAACAATCAGAGATTCTAAAAATTTTGGATTTATTGAATTAAATGACGGAACACATTTCAAAAATGTGCAGGTTGTATTTGAAAATGATTTAAGCAATTTTGAAGAGGTAAAAAAATATTCAACAGGCAGTGCCATAAGAGTAGGGGGTAATTTAATTTTAACTCCGGAATCTAAACAACCTTTTGAAATTAAAGCAAATGAAATAGTAATGGAGGCAGCCTCAGAGCCAAATTACCCCTTGCAAAAAAAGCGCCATACAATGGAATATTTAAGAACAATTGCACACTTAAGGCCTCGCACCAATACTTTTTCGGCTGTTTTTCGCGTAAGGAGTTTAGCTGCATACGCCATACATAAATTTTTTATTGACAAAGGGTTTGTATATGCCCATCCACCAATTATCACTGCTTCAGATGCGGAGGGCGCCGGTGAAATGTTTAGAGTAACAACCCTAAATTTGGATAATGTTGAAAAGGTTGAAGGGAAAGCAGACTATTCAAAGGACTTTTTCGGTAAATCCGCAAATCTTACTGTAAGCGGTCAATTGGAGGCAGAAGTATTTGCTTTGGCTTTTAAGAAAACTTATACATTTGGGCCCACATTCAGAGCAGAAAATTCCAATACTGCAAGGCACGCCTCCGAATTTTGGATGATTGAGCCAGAAATTGCCTTTGCAGATATAAATGACAATATGCAATTAGCTGAAGATATGATTAAATTCGTTGTAAATTACGTTCTAACAAATGCCAAGGAAGAGATGGAATTTTTCAACAGCTTTGTAGAAAAAGGACTTTATGACAAATTATACAATGTGGTAGATTCTGAATTTGGCAGAATTACATATACGGACGCTATAGCTATATTGATGAAAAATAATGATAGTTTTGAATACCCTGTTAAGTGGGGGACAGATATACAAACAGAGCATGAAAGATACTTATCAGAAAAAGTGTTTAAACGCCCTGTATTTGTGGTTGATTACCCTAAGGATATAAAAGCATTTTACATGCGCATGAATGAAGATATGAAGACTGTTGCAGCAATGGACTTATTGGTTCCCGGAATCGGTGAATTAATAGGAGGCAGCCAAAGAGAAGAAAGACTTGATTTTCTTGAAAAAAGAATGGACGAAATGGGAGTGCATAAAGATGAAATGTGGTGGTACTTGGAATTAAGGAAATACGGCGGAGTAAAACATTCAGGCTACGGGTTAGGTTTTGAAAGACTTATAATGTATTTAACCGGCATGAGCAATATAAGAGACGTAATACCATTTCCAAGAACCCCTAAAAATGCAGAATTTTAAAAAGATAAAAAAAGGTACCAGAAATTTTCTTGTATCTTTTTTATTTAGGCGAATAGAATATATAAGGATATTATTAGGGGGGATATTATGAATTATTTTAGGAATAGAAAGAAATGTGCGCCGCAAAACAAAACATTGAAATTTACTGAAATATTGGGTTTATTGATTGCAATTATAGGAGCAATTATTGTTGTGCAAATTTTACCTATCAAAATATGGATGTTTATTTTGGGCATACTATTAATTGTATTGGGCTTAACCTTGTTTAAACTGTTGTAATGAAGTCCCCGTACTTAGGGGGACGCAAGAAGAGTATTTCTGCAAATAAAAAATAATGGCTGTTGCCACTATTTTTGCGTTCTCAAACTATTTATATAGCTCTTTGAATTTTTGCTG
>CAZTXR010000322.1:0-1832 GCA_964617605.1 uncultured Clostridia bacterium
GTCTGTATTTAGAATCACCAAATTCATTATAAAGAACTTCCATAATTGCAAGGCATACATCAAGCCCTATTAAATCGCCTAATTCTAAGGGTCCCATTGGGTGGTTAGCACCTAATTTCATTGCTGAGTCAATTTCTTCTTTTGCGGCTACTCCGTCAGCCAATATACCGATACCTTCATTTATCATTGGTACCAATATTCTATTTACAACAAACCCCGGTGCTTCATCAACACTTACAGGTGTTTTGCCTATTTTTTGAGATAAATCATATATTGCAGTATGAACTTCATCATCAGTAAGTTTACCTTTGATTATTTCAACTAACTTCATTACAGGAACCGGATTAAAGAAATGCATCCCAATTACTTTGCCCGGATTTTTTGCCTTCGCAGCAATTTCAGTTATTGATAACGATGATGTGTTTGTTGAAAGAATTGCACCTTCTTTAGCTACCGCTTCTATTTCAGCAAACATAATATGTTTTGTCGGCATGTCTTCAGCAACTGCTTCAATGAATAAATCTGCATCTGAGCATTCTTCATATGCAGTAGTCTTGGTGATATTGCCCATTATTTCATCCATTTTAGCTTGTTCCATTCTGCCTTTGGCAACCATCTTTTCAAGACCTTTTCCTATAGTAGCTTCTAATGTATCAAATGTCTTTCCTGCTCTGCCCTTAACTATAACAGGATATCCTGCTTGAGCAAATGTCTGTACAATACCCTTAGCCATTGTACCTGTTCCAACTACGCAAATTTTTTTAACTTCCATTTTATCCTCCAATTATTAATTGTCTTTAACTTACAAAAACATTATAACATTACAAGAAAACATAATCAAGTAGTTTTAGTAAAATTTTGATAATTTTTTAACATAATATATTACATGAAAATTGTAAATAATAATGTTGGGTGAATTAATGATAAAGAAAATTTTGATTTTTATAACAAAGATTGTAAGCAAGACTTTGGAGGACAATATTCTTGCATTAAGTGCTCAATTATCATATTATTTGATATTAAGTATTTTTCCCTTTATAATCTTTGCAGTATCTTTAATGTGCGGTTACAGCACATATATTTACGAATTTTTAAATTCCTTGTCTGCTGTGCTTCCTGAGCAGGTTTACAGCATTATTTACGGTGTGCTTAATTACTCTGTAAACAGCTGCAGCAAGCCTTATTTGACAATAAGCATGCTCATTATATTGTGGTCGGCTACTTCCGCAAGCACTGCAATAATAAATGGTATCAATATTGCCTATGGATTTAACACAAAAAGAAATTATTTATTTTTAAGATTAAGAGGAATTTTCTTTACTTTAGCCCTTATGTTTTCTATGCAAATTGTTTTTGCAGCAATAGTTGCCGGCAGGTCATTATTAATTGTTGTTAAAAAATTATCCATTATGGATGGCTATAATTTCTTTTATGTTGATATATTAAGATTCAGTTTTGCTTTTTTTTTAGTTTTTATTATTTTGTCGGCAGCATACAAATATTTGCCTTATGAAAGGGTTAAATTTTCATATGCCTTTCCCGGTGCTTTTTTTTCAGCAGTAAGCTCGATCGTTGGTTCTTACATATACTCCAGATATGTAAGCACAAGGGTTGTTTATATCAATTCAATTTACGGTAATTTATCGGGAATATTCGTATTTATCATATGGATTTACATATTGTCAATTATTTTTCTAACAGGTGCCGAAGTAAACTATTTTGCAGCAAAAGAAAAAAGGTGACACAGACATGGGGACGCACAGACATGGGGACGTATCGAAACCAGTGAAAAAGTCCCCGAAAATTTAATAATATCTCCAAATAAAAGTTGA
>CAZTXR010000323.1:0-1817 GCA_964617605.1 uncultured Clostridia bacterium
TCAATGCTGACATTATAATAATTTGCAATTTGCCACAATACATCTCCTCTTTGAACTACATGAATGTGCATAACATTCCTCCTTTTATCCCTTTCTTATAATATATTCACTGGTCCAAGCTTAATGATTAAAAGTTTCAAAGAGGAAAATATAAAAATGTTGCCAAAGATTAATCTCTGACAACATTTAAATTATTTGGCTATGTCGTTTCTGTGCTGCATTTTTTCAAAGTGGATTTTGGGGATGTTTTTATATACTTTATTTCTTGCTTCTTCTATGGTTTTTCCTGTGGCGGTTACTGCTAACACTCTTCCTCCGTCGCTAAGAATTTTGTTACCTGACAGTATGGTTCCTCCGTGGAAAATTATTATATCTTCATCAAGGTCCTTTAGTCCTGTAATTTCTTTGCCCTTTTCATAGCTTTCAGGATAACCACCGGAGGCTAAAACAACGGTTACGCATTGCTCATCCTTCCACTGCAAATCCTCTTCAGATAAATTGCCGTCAATACACTTAAGCATTATATCAAGCAAATCTGATTTAAGTCTCGGGAGAACTACCTCTGTTTCCGGGTCCCCAAAACGGGTGTTATATTCCAATACTTTTGCCTGATTATTTTCAACCATGAGACCTATAAATAACACCCCTTTAAAATCGATACCTTCACTTAAAAGTCCGCTTAAAGTTGTGTCTAATATATGCTCTTTAATATATTCTTTTAATTCCACCGTATATATCGGGTTTGGTGAAAAACAGCCCATCCCGCCAGTGTTAAGCCCTTTGTCATCATCATATGCTTTTTTGTAATCACGGGCACTTTCCATTGGAATTATATTTTTACCGTCAACAAAACAAAGCAGAGATGCTTCAATTCCCGTAAGAAATTCTTCTATTACCACTGTATTGCCTGCATCACCAAATTGTTTATGGTCCATAATACTTTTAATTGCTTCTTTTGCATCATGTATGGTTTCGCATATTAAAACACCTTTACCCGCTGCTAAACCGTCAGCTTTAACGACAATGGGGGTATTGAATTTCTTAAGCTCTTCAATTGCTTTTTTGCTGTCCCTATACACTTCATATCGAGCAGAAGGAATCTTATATTTTTTCATAAAATCTTTTGAATAAGATTTGCTTCCTTCTAATTTAGCCCCTGCCTTAGCGGGACCAAATGCCTTTATTCCTTTTGCATTCAGCATATCAACTAAACCTAAAACTAATGGTACTTCAGGTCCCACCACAACTAAATCAATTTCATTGTTCACAGAATATTCAACTATTTTTTCAAGTTCATCTGCTTTTATATGGGGGCACTCAGCAATTTGAGATATGCCTGCATTTCCGGGAGCACAATACAATTTCGAAACATTTTTACTTTGACTTAATTTCCAACAAATTGTATGCTCTCTTGCCCCGTTTCCAACTACAAGAATTTTCATAAAAGCCTCCTAATGTTTAAAATGTCTCATTCCGGTAAAAACCATGGATATCTTGTGTTTGTTGCACACATCTATAGATTCCTTATCGTTAAGCGAACCCCCCGGCTGAATAATTGAACTTATTCCCGCCTTAGCAGCTTCTTCCGCACAGTCAGGAAAAGGGAAAAATGCATCTGATGCAAGAACAGCTCCAAGGGTACTGTCCTTTCCTAAGAATTCATAAGCATGCTCAATTGCCTGTTTGCATGCCCATATACGATTGACCTGTCCGGGTCCTATTCCAACTGACTGACCATTTTTAACAATGGTAATTGCATTGGACTTTGTATGCTTTACAATTTTCCATGCCATTAATAAATCCTTCATTTCCTGTTC
>CAZTXR010000324.1:0-1816 GCA_964617605.1 uncultured Clostridia bacterium
ACGTTACAGGGTTAGAAGTTGTCAGACTTTGAAGAGCGATGATATTTTATATCATAATCAGGGTGGTACCGCGGAAATCTTTCGTCCCTATAAGCATTTTAAATGCTTATAGGGACTTTTTGTTTTAAAAAATGTTTTGACGATAGGAAACTCTGGCCAAGTTTTATATCTAAAATAAAATTAAAAATTTGGAGGATCTTATGAAATTAAATACAATTAAAAAAATAACAGCAAGCCTATTGGTAATACCGGTAATTTTGTCAGGATGCGCTGCAAATGCAAATACAAATAAGCAACAATCAACAAATAATACAGAAAAGTTTACAATCGGAATAGCACAGCTTGTGCAGCACCCTGCACTGGATGCTTCAAGACAGGGATTTATCGATGAACTAAAAACATTAGGTGTGGAAGCGGAATTAATCGACCAAAATGCACAGGCAGATATAGCAAACGCTCAAATGATAGCAGAAAAATTCGTTAAGGATGATGTTGATTTAATATTTACAATTGCAACCCTTACATCCCAGGCAGCAAAAAAAGCGATTGAAGGAACAGATATACCATTGGTATTTACTGCAGTAACGGATCCGGTTTTTTCTGAGCTGGTAACGGCTAATGATATAACTGACAATAATATTACCGGAGTCACTGATGCAGCACCTATAAAAGAAAACTTGGAATTATTTAAGGAACTGAAGCAAGATATAAAGACGGTGGGTATCATTTACAATATAGGGGAATCAAATTCGGAGGTTCAGGTAAATGAAACAAAGGAAATTGCGGCGGGGCTTGGACTGACAATTGAAACAGTCGGCATATCCACTGCCAATGATATACCGCAGGCAATGGATACAATTTCTAAAAAGGCAGAGGGTTTGTACATTATTACAGACAATATGGTAGCTTCAGCAATATCATTGGTAGCTAATTTGGCAAGTAAAAATAATATGTTGACAGTATCTGCCGATGGAACTCATGTTGATGAAGGGATATTAGTTTCAAAAGGTATCAGCTACTATGTAATCGGACAGCAATCTGCAAGGATAGCAAAGGAGATATTAGTCGATAAAAAAGATGTTTCTGATATCCCTGTACAAAAATCCGAGTATGAAAAAAAAGTAAATTTAAAGGTAGCTGAAAGCTTAGGATTTGCAAAAGATAACAAAGCCTTCGAAGGGGCAGAGTTTGTAATGCCCTAACCCCATTTATCAGAGGAATGGGGACGCACCTCTGCTGTTGAGTTAGCCTTTGGAGCAAGAGGAATGTCCCCGCTACAATCAGAAAGGATATAAAATGAATACATTAATACTTACATCAATAGAACAGGGTTTGATATTTTCAGTATTGGCAATAGGAGTGACCATTACATTTAAGATACTTGATTTTGCAGATATGTCCGTAGAGGGGACCTTCCCCATGGGAGCATTTATATTTGCAAAATTCATCACGGCAGGTTTTTCTCCTCTTTCCTCTACAATCTTGTCATTTGCATTTGGAAGCTTGGCAGGACTTTTGACATACACACTTAATATTAAATTAAAAATAAAGGCACTCTTGTCAGGAATACTTACAGCTACAATACTTTATTCATTAAATTTAAGATTAAACGGCAAATCAAACATAGGGCTTTTCAGCTACCCTTCAATATATGACGGATTTCAGCCGCTTCTAATATTGATTTTGATAGTGTTCACGGTAAAAATATTAATGGATATATTTTTAAAAACAGAAGTCGGATATTTATTAATTGCAACCGGTGACAATGAAACATTGGTAAGGTCCTTAGGAGAAAATTCAAACAAGTATAAATTGA
>CAZTXR010000325.1:0-1796 GCA_964617605.1 uncultured Clostridia bacterium
TAATATCTATTTTTACCCTTTGCTATTGCTTGATCCTGTACATCGAGATTAATTCTATTTACTTTATAAGTTTAACTAATACGACCGGATGAACTTGTGTTATTGACTGCACAGCAACTAATATGTGTCATCCCCAATTATGCTGAATATTATAATATTATATAATTGTTTATGAAAGGATGGTACGTTTTGAATAAATTTAATTCATATTACGGTGCTAATAATTATGGTGCCCAAAATTATAACCTGCAGCCGATGAAAAATATCAGCAATCATTGCAATTGTTTCCCCTCTAGCCCCATAAGTCCCATGCAAGAACAGTGGTTCAAAATTTGTGATTATTTCAATATAGGAGACCCTGCTCCTGATTTTACCCTACAAGGGGTTTATCTTGATGAATTGATTGAAGTAAATTTGGATCAATATTTGGGAAAATGGGTTGCCCTATTCTTCTATAATGCAGATTTTACTTTTGTCTGACCAACAGAATTAGCAGCAGTTGCTGCTAGGAAGTATACCTGGGACTTAATCAATACACAACCCTTAGCTATTAGCACAGATAGTGTCTATTCGCACAAAATCTTTATGGAGACCTCCCCTAGCGGGAGAACAATCAATTATCCCTTGCTTTCTGACAGGACACATGAAGTTACAAAACGATATGGAGTTCTGAACGAAGAAACAGGAGCCGCTTATCGGGCCACTTTTATCATTGATCCTGAAGGCAGAATTCAAAGTTGGCTTGTCAGCGGTCAATCAGTTGGCAGAAATGTTGATGAAGTAATCCGGCTTATTCAAGCCCTGCAATATAACCGTTCAACAGGATTAGGGGTTCCGGCAGGTTGGATTCCGGGTGATCCGGGTATTTCAACCGCTTGGGAGTATGTGGGAAAATATTAATAATACTCTATAATAAATCTTGGGTTTAAGCCTGAAACCATATAGTAAAATATAAAAATATTACAGGCAGTCTAAAAAGGACTTTTAAGGTCATAAAAACAGCTGCAAAAATATCCCTGCAGCTGTTTTTAATTAATGACCAATACCGCCATATATTATTTTCCTTCTTTTATAAAAACATATGTGCAGTCATCCGACAAATTCCTGTGGTAGCTATAGCCCAGTCTATGGAAGGATTTAATGTCTTCAGCGTTTTTTATTTGATTTTCAGCCATGAAACGTACCATTTCACCCCTTGCCATTTTTACCTGGGTTCCTTTTTCAATAACCTTATCCCCCTTAATTTCTCCAAAAATGCAGCTTATGAATTTTATGTTTCCGTCTGCATAGTCAGAAATGCACCTGCTGTATTCCTTTGAAGCAAGATTTATAATGCAGCTGCTTTGGGAAAATAATTCCTCTGCTAAGCTTTTACCCCAAAAATCATATAAGGATACAAATTCCCCCGGCTGCAGCCTGGCCTGCATTTCAAGCCTATAAGGCGTAACCCCGTCAAAGGGTTTGAGCATACCGTAAAAACCTGACAAAATACGAAGATGTTCCTCCGCATATTCAAGTTCTGACCTGTCAAACACCGTCGGTCCCATGTACTGATACTGTATACCTTCATAAGAAAATATTGCCGGAGTCAAACAGGAGTATAAATTCATTTTTTGAATTCTTTCGTAATTAAGACGTGCAATTTTATCATTGCATTTCCATACTTCCTTTGCTTCTGTGTAGCTAAGCCCTTTCAAGAACCCTAAAAGTATCTTTGACCGCTTTATAAAGGAAGGGCTTTTTATATCAACCGGAAAATCTGTATCTGTCTTCATTTTCTTTGCAGGTGAAATAAT
>CAZTXR010000326.1:0-1792 GCA_964617605.1 uncultured Clostridia bacterium
TTACAGCGATGAAATATTGTCCAAGCTTCAAGAAAAAATAAGGGAAATAAATAACATAATAGAAGACAACAGAGAAGTACTTAAAAAAATGTAAAAAGGACCGCCCCACTAAAAGGGGCGGTTTTTGTTAATGAAGATTGTCTCTGTAGATATCCATAATTTCGGAGAATAGTTCTCCGGTAGTGGGAGGAGTGTATGTTATAGTGTTGGCTCCTGCCTTTATTGTTTCCATTATATTTTCCGGAGTGGGGCCGCCGGTTGCAATAATAGGGAAATTTGGATGTGTTTCTCTGATTTCTCTTACGATACTCGCAGTTTTGGCACCACCGGACACATTAAAAATGGAAGCACCGGCTTTAATTCTCGATTCAAAATCTTCCTTTTCGGACACTATGGTTATTATAATTGGTATATCAAGGCGCTCTCTCATTTCTGCTATCAATTCATTTTTGGTGGGGGCGTTCATTACCACACCGTAAGCACCGTTTAATTCTGCACTTAGTGCAATGTCCAAGGACCTTTGTCCCGTTGTGATTCCTCCGCCTACTCCTACAAATACAGGTGCACTGGATAATTCGATAATAGCCTGATTAATTGCTATTTGGGGAGTAAAGGGGTAAACAGCTATAACTCCGTCAGCATTGTGATTTTTAATAATTGCCAAGTCAGTGGTAAATATCAATGACTTAAGACGTTTGCCAAATATATTTATACCGCTTGCATTGTAAATTTCCTTGGGCATTTGTATGGGCTTTTTTTTAAGGACTGATTCAATTGTAGGTATAAATTTTTTATCTTTAATTTCTGTGCATGTTTTTACGGCGTCGCTGTAATTATCTATAATTATTTCAACGTTTTGACTCATATGGGACTCCTTAAATTATTTAAGTATCTGAAACAATTGTTTCACACTACTCAAAAGGAACAGGTGAATTATACACACCAACTGTTCATTAAGAGCTGTTTGCTGCTAAGGAGCCGGAGAAATCCCCAACTCGATATAAATCTATTATACTATTTATTATTATATAGTTCAATAAGAAGGAAAAAATATCTATGCAAATTTATTGTAAAAAGCTATAATATTAATAGCATTATTTGCTAAGGGAGGCAATTTTGGAAAAGTTAAAATTTTCTGGAACTGTAAATTTGCAGACAGACAGATTCATCCTCAGAAAATTCAAGATGTCCGATGCGCAAGATATATATACAAATTGGTTAAGCGACATGGATTCTGCAAAATATAACGCTTGGAAAGTTCATTCATCCATTGAAGTAACGAAGGAATATCTCAGCGAATGGATTGATTCTTACAAGAAGGACACTTATTATCATTGGGTTGTTACTGACAAGATTTCGGAAGAAGCAATAGGCTCTGTTACTGTTTCAAATATAAAAAAAAGAAAAAAATATTGTGAGATAGGCTACACGGTAGCAAAAAAATTATGGAATCAAGGTATTGCTACTGAAGTGTTAATTTGTGTTTTAGATTACTTAACTAATGAGGAAGGATTTCAAACAATTTGTGCTTATCATGATGTAAGAAATGAAGCTTCAGGTAAAGTAATGAAAAAGGCAGGCATGATATTTGTCAAAAATAAGATTAAAGTTTTCTTGAACAGCAGCAGTATAATAATGAGATGCAGTTATTATCAATATTGCAAATAAACCATAAATTTGGTGAATTTATGGTAAGACATGGGGATACACCTGAATTCTCAGGTAAATTTTTCAAAAAATTTAATAATATGTTGCTTTTAAAAAGCTTTGTGATATAATATAGTGGTTAATT
>CAZTXR010000327.1:0-1785 GCA_964617605.1 uncultured Clostridia bacterium
GCATTGGCATCATCTACAGCTCTGTGATGATTTAACAAGCTTATGCCCAATTTTTTAGTCAAAGTATTTAACCTGTGGTTTTTAATATCCTTAATTAATGCTTTAGACAGCTCTAAGGTGTCAAGAACAGGAGGCTCGTAATCTTTATCCAGATAAACCCTAACTTTTTCTTTTATGAAGCTTACATCAAACTTAGCATTGTGGGCTACAAGAACACAATCCTTAGCGAATTCTAAAAAGTCCGGCAGCACACCGCTTATTTCGGGCTGCCCTTCAAGCATTTCATCGGTTATTGACGTTAATTCTATTATTTTTCCCGAAAGCTTTCTATCCGTATGAACAAATGTTGAAAAACTGTCCACAACCTTTTTATTTGATATTTTAACTGCACCTATTTCAATAATATCGTCATTCCTTGGGTTTAAGCCTGTTGTTTCAATATCAAATACGACAAAATCCGAATCTAAATTAACATTTTTTAAATTTTGAACAATATTTACAGTATCATTGATTAAATAACCTTCCATACCGTAAATAATTTTGAAATTATCATCTGCACAATCCATTGCTTCCGGATAGCCCTGCACCACCCCGTGGTCTGTTATGGCCATTGCTTTATGACCCCATTTTTTTGCTTTTTTTGCATATTCCTTAAAGCTGCTTATTCCGTCCATGGAGCTCATGCCTGTATGAAGGTGCAGTTCCACCCTTTTCTCTTTAGAATTATCCATTCTTTTAACTTCTTCATCTATAAATCGAATATCTTGAATCTTAACAATCAATTGTTTTTCATAGGAATCATACTCAGCATTTCCAACAATTTGAATATAATTGCCTTTCTCGATTCCCTCATCGTTGAAATCCTTTGGGCAAAAATATTTGCAGCTTATGGAATCAGTTAAATCTGTTACGCTTATTGATAAAAGTTGTGTTCCTGTTTTTAATTCTCTTTTGTCAGCATTTATAATTCTGCCCTTAATATTAACTATACCTGAATCATCAGTTATTTCAGAAATATTTGACAGAGGAATAGTGTTGAAATCAATTTTTTTCCTTGGTTTTCTTTTAAAATTATTTCCATTTTGGAAATTATCCGCAGCTTTCTTTTCAGAGACAGCATTGCTTTTAATTATTTCTAAATTCTTTTTTAATTCATCCTCAAATATATTTTGTGCTGTAATTGCCGCTTCATCTTCTGCTTCCTCATATATAATTGTTATATTATGGGATAAACCGTAATCACCTATAAGTTTCGCTATTTTTCTTTCAATATAATAGTCATTTAGTTCCTTTATAAGTAATTTATTGTTTACAATTACAAAAAAACTATCATCTTTAAATTCAATTCTGATATTATCCTTTGCTTTTGATAACATACTTGAACTTTTTGTAATGATGTATAATATGTTGTCAGAGATGCTTTTTGTTATTTCTTTGCCTTCTGCATCCACTTTATATTTTATATCCAATTTTATATCCACCGCATTTTTATAATGCCTTTTTATCTCATTTTCAGCATTTTCCATATAAAAAAAATCAATTATTTCTTGGCTTATCGCATGGAATATAACAGTATTAATACTTCTTACAACTTCAACCTTTTCAATTCTTATATTTTCAAGCCCCTTAAATTTAGCAAATATATTATTAAAAACCATAGCAGTCTCCCCTTACATTCTATCAATCAGTATAACAAAATATATATTTGAATTCAACAATCATCAATAAACAATTTATAATGATGACGTTTCGTTTGCTTACGATTAGTAATAATTTCGAAAAATG
>CAZTXR010000328.1:0-1784 GCA_964617605.1 uncultured Clostridia bacterium
TAATTTTATACCATTTCTATTATACTATATTTATATACATAATTACCACTGTTTTATTAAGATTAAACATGAAAATCTACATTTTCTTTACAGTCCGCACCCCAAAGGGGTGTCATCCTGCGATTGCTTAGCTTTTATATAAATTGAACACTCAATTCGTTTTTTCTCAAGCTCGCAAGCTGCCTTATAGGGTATATTAAAATCCTTGTTGAAATTATATGCATTGGCATGGCATCCGCCGCTGCAGTAATATTTTGCCCAGCAATCCTTACATATAGGCTTATCATTTACAGAAACATTCTTAAATTTATTTGTAATAAAATCATTTGTAATACCTTCATCAACATTTCCTACAATAAATTCCTCTTGTCCCACAAACTGATGACAGGGATAAAAGTCACCGCTTGGAGTAACAGCAATATATTCCGTACCGGCTCCGCACCCTACGGATCTTTTGTAAATACACGGACCTCCGTCTAATTCAATATTAAAATGGAAAAACTGAAATTCATTGTTTTCATTTCTTGACTTTATGAAATATTCTGCTAATTTTTCATATTCTTCTTTAAGTACTTCTATATGCTCATCTTTGAGGGCATATGCTTCTTCCGGCATAGCAACAACCGGCTCCACTGAAATTTTATCAAATCCTGATTCTCTTAAATGTTTAACATCTTCAGAGAAATCCAAATTATATGAGGTGTAGGTCCCCCTCACAAAATAATCTTTGCTTCCCCTCTTTTTGGCAAAGTTTTTAAAATTATTGATAATTATATCATAGCTGCCCTTTTCATTTGCAGTTTTTCGCATTTTGTCATTTGTTTCTTTACGTCCGTCAATTGATAAAACCACATTGTCCATATTTTCATTAATATAATTAATCTTTTCATCATCCAAAAGGACGCCGTTTGTAGTAATTGTAAATCTGAAATGCTTATCATTGTCATTCTCTAATGATCTTCCGTAATCAACCAATTGCTTGATTGTTTCAAAATTCATCAAGGGCTCTCCTCCAAAGAAATCTACCTCTAAGTTTCTTCTTTTTCCTGAGTTCTTTACTAAAAAGTCAAATGCTTTTTTCCCGGTTTCATAGTTTAAGAATGCTTTTTCCCCATTATAGGTTCCTTGTGATGCAAAGCAATATTCGCACCTCAAATTACAATCATGGGTCATGTTTAAACACATTGCCTTAATTGCGGGCTTTATTTTATTAGCATAAACAGAATCCTTGGTATAGAGCATATTGTTATCAATTAAATACATTATTTCCGATACAGCCTCATTAACCGTTTCTTTTCCGTATTTAATATATAAGTCATTTTGTTTAGCTTCATCTTTAAATTTTTCTTCTGACAATAATTCATATATTATTTCATCAATATTATGCACCAATCCGCTGTTTGTATCAAGAGCAAAAAATAAATCCTTAATATTAAAAATATGTATCATAATTTCCTCCAAAATTTTTGCTTATAATTAAAATATGCCATCCCTAAAGAAGCGAAGGATCTCAAGTGGACTATCCCGTACTTGAGATTCTTCGCCTGTGGCTCAGAATGACAAATTGCTACAATCTTATTTCTCCCCACACCTTATTTTTCGCACTTTTGATTCCCGACAGTACAAGAAGTTTTACAGGCTGATTGACATGATGTCTGGCATTCTCCGCATCCCTTAACGCTTATATTGTCCGTTAACTTAGTATTATTCAATGTTTTTATGTATTTCATTTCAAACCTCCTTATAAGCTTTCTAAATTATAGCATTAACAGAGATTATTTTAA
>CAZTXR010000329.1:0-1783 GCA_964617605.1 uncultured Clostridia bacterium
CTTCTGCAAGACCACCTGTACTTTCAAGAATTTCAAAACTCTTAAACCAATAGAAGAAGGCCTCTGAATCATATTTGATCATATTTTTAAAAATTTTAGGCTGATTAGGCATCGTAAGATCTTTTACTTTTATTTTTGGATTATATCTCTCAATTTCATTAATATCATATTTTAACAGAAGAGAAAGATAAGCAGCCTTGGCGGAACTATTAACTGCAGATTCAATAATATAGTTACTGGAAAATACAAAACTTCTCAATGCTTGAACTCCAGATTCCAGTAACTTGAACTTATCTACATTAACAGTGCCTCGGGAAGCTAATGTTCTCGAGGTGTCAAATACATCGTCAAGCACATCTTTGTAGGATAATGCACCTCTTATTTCTCTGTATTCCAACTCCTGTTCTGCGATACTTATGAAAGTGCTCCTAACAGTTTTTAAATTGCTCATTTGGTCAAACAGATTTGCGACATCAAATAATTGTTTGATTATTTCCAATTCTTTATTTCGGTTGTAAGGAATACCAGTTGTATTAGGTGCATATGCTGTTAGCTTGTCCCCAAGAATACAGTCAATATTTGGCATTCTTACTATCTTTGCTGGGCTTTTGTATTTTATAAGATTACAGTTAATGTCTTTTTCCGTAATCTCCAAATAGTTGTTTTTCTCAAACAGAATGTCAAGCAATATATATCCCTCAGCATCATCCATTATTGAATTGTAGAAAAGCTTATAATGTGCCTTGGGAATATGTTTTGTACTAACTCGATCCTGCATTTCATATCTAAAAAATACACTGCTGCTAGACACAACCTGGTCTAATATTGAATTCATATCTACAGTACTTCTGTCATCTTCAACGATAATATCAATATCAACAGAAAATCTATGCATTTTATCAAGCAGGAGCAATAAGGAAGTCCCACCTTTAAAAATAAAATTAAGGTTTGTTTCCGTTAATAATTCTAATAGGTGTAATGCTTTGGTTACCTTTTCTATTAGCATTGGGTTTGCTTTTCTTCTACCATGTCCATAATTAGTGCTGACAGAATTCACCCAATCTCTCGTATAAGTAGATTTATCAATCATCGTTTCCCCCTTAAATACATATATTTCTCACTTTCAATGCTCGTTTGTAATGATAAGAATTCAACTATTTCATTTTTAACTCTTCTTTTGGTAGCATACCTGTTTAAAGTTGATTGATTAATGTTATATGTCTTAAATAGTTCCTCAATAATATTGACCAACTCTTTTCCTTGATACATTATAAATAAGTCTTTATTTGCGAATAAATCAACTATAATTTTTTCAATCCTTGGTACCATTATATCTCCATTTGATTGTATAGGAGACTCTTTTGTTAGAGTAGTTACAACTATATTATTTCTACCGGATAGAAGATATTTTTCAATCTCAATTCTACTTGGACTAACATATACATTATTCTTGTTTTCAAATAGAAATTCAAAAACAGGTTTCATAGCTTCTTTATCAACCTCAACTATTATTAAGTCATTTAATGGCTGATGAACCATGAGATTTGATAACCACCCAGTTTCCCATATGCTAACTCTTGTATATGGAAATTGATTAACTATACTCTTGTATATCTTCTTTGTGCTGTTAGCGACTTCTGGCTTAAATTCTTTATAGTAGAGGCGATTTTGTAGTTTATATATACCTCTGCTTACATTTGAAATAAGATTTTCATTCTTTAATTTATAAACTCTCCATCTAAACGTTGTTTCTTTTAATTCCGGTTCGTGCTTTAAATAGAAG
>CAZTXR010000330.1:0-1767 GCA_964617605.1 uncultured Clostridia bacterium
TAAAAATGGACAGCCAATAATTGGCTATCCACCCTGATAGACTAACTCTCACATAAGAACATCATATCCTTACAAGACTTAGACGTCTTACTCCGCATAGATCGCTTTCACAATAAATGCTTTGACCGCTAGGAATATTTACTTCTGCTATTAATATATACCACATTTGCAGAAATGTCAATGTTTATTTTTGACATATGTCGCCTACGTTTATTTTATGGTTATATATCTTTATTTATAAAATCTTCTTTCAGTATTGCGCAAACTGCCAAATCAACAATTCCGGTATTGTTTTTGCCTGCTTGTCTTAGTATTCCTTCAAACTTAAGACCTGATTTCGATATAACCCTGCCGGATGCAGGATTCTTGGTGTCATATTTTGCTTCTATTCTATTAACCTCTACTTCTTCAAAGAAAAACTTTATCAAAGCTTTCATAGCTTCGGTGGTAATTCCTTTATTCCAAAACTTTTTCCCAATGCAATAGCCGATTTCAAATGTTTTAATATCCTCATACAACCTGAAAGCTCCAATACTTCCCACTAATTCGTTTGTACCTTTTTCTGCTATACACCAATGATAGTAATCGTCTCTTGAAGATTCCTTAACATAACCCTCCACCACATTCCTGGTTTCATCAATGTTTTTATGTGTAGCCCAAGTTATATGCCTTGTTACATCATCATCATTTGCCCAGTTCCTATACATGTCCTCTGCATCTGTTAATTCAAATTTTCTTAATATCAACCTGTCCGTTTCCATTGTTTTAGTTCCTAAATGTTTCATACAATTCTTCTCCACTTCCTTTAAATTATCAAATAATAATATAATAGGCCATCATTTATTAGGTAATCTGCTTTTCCTAATGCACGAAGTCTTTCCAAATGTGCATGAGCTTCACCTGCGGCAAACCATTTTTGGGAATTAGGAAAAACATCCCAATTTTTTGTGCTGATATCCCAATGCATGTTTTTTGTAACGGTCCTTACGGTTGAACTGCCATATTTTTTAAGTGTATTAAGAGCTTCATTAAGTCTTTTTTCATGATGATTCTTTATTTCATCTATTCTTTCTCTGTGGTTATCGATAAGGAGTCTGTGAGAAGAAAATAAATATTTTATATCCATATCATAAACTTTGTCCAAACTGTCTATATATTTGCCTAACATATCTCCATATTCGAATCCCCAAAATGTAATATTAGGAGTTATTTTCCCCAATATATGGTCTCCGCAAAATAAAATTTTGTGGTCCTTTTCATACAAACCTACTATGCCTGGGGTATGGCCTTGAAGGTCTATGATTTCAAAATTATAATCACCTATTCTAAAAATCTCCCCCGGCTCAACGGGTGTGTAATTGAAAAATTCGGGAGACTGAAACTTAAAGCCCGGGTGTGTTTCTAAACTGACCTTGTCCTCCATTAACCCCTGCAGCATTCCGTATTCATAAGTTTTTGACCAAAATTCACCTTCTATTGAAATTCCGCTTTTCAGCAGTTCTCCGTCCACTTTGCTCATGTATACTTTCAAGCCCTTCTTTTCTAAGAAGCCTGCTAAACCTGTATGATCAGAATGCAGGTGTGTCAAAAACAAGGAAGTTTTTTTTAAATCCAAGTTAAGAGCCTTGATTGCTTCCATCATTATATCTTCAATCTCTTTTGTGCTAAATCCAGTATCAATAATTAAATTTCCTTCTTCACCTTTAATTATAAAACAATTTAATGATTTCAAAGGATTACCTTTCAAAGGTATATCAAATAAATAAA
>CAZTXR010000331.1:0-1760 GCA_964617605.1 uncultured Clostridia bacterium
TTTTAATGTGTTTTAAAACATCTATAAGATCACGCCTTTGTCTTAATTCAATAAAAGCCCTTATTCTATTGAATTCTGCCTTAAGGTCTGCCTCTTGACCTTTGGTAAAAGGCTTGGCTGCTGACTTTGCCCTTATTCCATATTCGGTTATGGGTTTTATTTCATTAAAAATATAATCGAAATTAATGTTTTTAATCGTATTATCTGTCATAAAACTTTTCAATATTCATCACCGCCCGACACCACGTCAATTATTTTTACTCCTGTCAGAGCTTTTTCCATATTTTCTTTTAAAAGCTCGCTGTCAAAGAAATATCCTGCAGGAGATACAGGGTTTAAGGTCACTGCCAAAACATTTATTGTATTTAAAACTTCAACCTTAAGCCCCTTCCTCCTCATTTCATTCCACACATTTATATCCGTAAATATTTTTGTTCCATCTTCTATTATTAATTTAATGCCTCTTAAATATTTATTTTCCCATAAATCTTTTAGCAGTACTGATGTAATTGCACCCTTAACAAAGACATGGCTTGTTTTTTCATCAATAAGCTCACTGATTTTTTTACCGCCTGTAATACTTGTTTTAATATCGGGAACAAGGGTTTTTCCGCCTTCTGAAATGATGCAGGTTTTATTTATTTTCCGTACCACATTTTTAACCTGCTCATCTGTCCCCTTAAGTGAGTAGCATTCTACAGCATGGGCTGTTTTTTCCAAAACCTTTTTCAAATCCCTGCTTAAGACAGCACCGGTTGCAATAACACAAGCATCCGTAATAACAGGAGATGAAA
Organism: uncultured Clostridia bacterium; assembly: GCA_964617605.1. Classification (GTDB taxonomy): domain Bacteria; phylum Bacillota; class Clostridia; order Tissierellales; family Sedimentibacteraceae; genus Sedimentibacter. Next base: position 795 of record CAZTXR010000331.1, read on the forward strand.
CAGCTTTTCTGTCTATTGCTCCATCTATGAATACCACTTCTGCTCCGTAATATTTAAGGCGTCCTGCAACATACTTCATATCTGTTGTATTGACAGGTCCGGCAATCTGTATATTGCCCCCTTGTCTTACCCTTACTATTATTACTTGGCCCATGGCAGTTGAAATTCCCGTTGTTTCCAATATTTCAGTTTTGGCATTAGACAGCATCAGTGTCATTTTAGCTGTAGCCACGTACATTCCTTCAGTTACAAAAATTGAAGGCTTCTGAGTTTCTGTCACTAAATCCGTATTTTCGCCGTCACGCCCGGTTGAGGTGATTCCTGTCTTTATATTTAAATTATCAGCTTCTTCTATGAGATAATTAAGGGTCACCGTCTTGCCCGCATTTTTTGCAAGCCCAATTATTGATATAGTTTCGTAATTATTTTGTTTTACAGTTTCGATTAATCTCATAGTTTTTTCCTTTAATTTTACCGTTATTTAGGGACATTCCTTCAAAAGCTATCCCCCACAGGGTCACCCTGTTTTGAAGGTGTGTTCCTATTCCTTAATGATGTGTCTGTCTCTTCTTGCCAATTTTGTCGGTTCAAGTGCCAAATCATTTCCTTGCAGCAAGCCTGCAACACCTGTTAATGGATCTGATTTTTTGCCCTGACAAACATCGCATTGGCATTCCAAATCAGGCAAATGTGGTTGTGTATATGTTGTGATAACACCTTCATAGTTTCTTAAAATAACCTTGTCTGCTGATTGTGATATTAAATAATTAGGCATTACAGGAATCTTTCCTCCGCCGCCAGGTGCATCAACAACAAATGTCGGTACACAGTAACCTGAAGTGTGTCCTCTTAAGCTTTCCATTATTTCAATACCTTTTGCAACAGGTGTTCTGAAATGCTCAATTCCAAGTGAAAGGTCACATTGATAAATATAATATGGTCTAACTCTGTTCATAACAAGTTTAT
>CAZTXR010000332.1:0-1751 GCA_964617605.1 uncultured Clostridia bacterium
ACACTCCAACGGGGCGGTACAGCAGCAGAAAACGTTTGATTGTTAAAAATTTGTTAAATGTTTACTGGTGAAATATAAAAAAAGTGTGTTATAATTAAATTACAACGATATAAAAAGGAAGGTTGGACTATGGAGTTTAAAAATTTACTATTAGAAAAGAATGAAGGAATATGCACCATTAAAATTAATAATCCCCAATCATTAAACGCTTTAAATGCTCAAGTGCTGCAAGACTTGGATTCTGCTTTTGACTTGCTTTCAAATGATGAAGAAGTTTCGGTAATCATATTGACAGGAGAAGGTAAAGCATTTGTGGCAGGCGCAGACATAGCTTACATGAATGAGCTTAATGTTGAGCAGGCCAAGAAATTTTCTGAGGACGGAGCAAGAATTTTCAGAAAAATCGAAACATTAAACAAAGTGGTTATAGCTGCCGTAAACGGATTTGCATTAGGAGGAGGCTGTGAATTGGCAATGGCTTGCGATTTCAGAATTGCATCTGAAAAGGCAAAATTCGGACAACCTGAAGTAGGCCTTGGAATTACGCCGGGATTCTCAGGTACTCAAAGACTGCCCAGACTGGTTGGACTTGGAAGAGCTAAAGAATTGATATTTACAGGCGGCCATATAGATGCAGAAGAAGCATACAGAATAGGACTTGTTAATAAAGTGATAAACAAGGATAGCCTGATGGAAGAAACTTATGCTCTTGCTAAAAAAATTAAATCAAACTCTTCTTCAGCAATAAGATATGCAAAAGAAGCAATGAATAAAGGTATCGAAACGGATATTGAGACAGGTATTTCGATTGAAGCTAACTTATTCGGACTATGTTTTGCTCATCGGGACCAAAAAGAAGGAATGACTGCGTTTGCAGAAAAAAGAAGGCCAAATTTTAAGTAAAGTTAATAAATTTTATATAAAAGTGCTTGATATAATTAAAACAATTTAGTATAATCAAAATGTTGGTTAATTTAAAATGTTAAGTAATTAACAATAATTGTAAAGACAAAAATTTTAAGGGAGTGAAATCATGAATTTTCAATTAAGCAAGGAACATGAAATGGCAAGACAGTTATTCAGAAATTTTGCTGTCACTGAAGTAGAGCCATTGGCACAAGAAATTGATGAAGAAGAAAGATTTCCCGTTGAAACTGTAGAAAAGATGGTTAAATACGGTTTCATGGGCATACCGTTTCCAAAAGAATACGGCGGACAAGGCTGTGATTATTTGACATATGCTATGGCAGTTGAAGAATTGTCAAAGGTATGCGGAACTACAGGTGTTATAGTATCTGCTCACACATCACTTTGCGGCGGACCTTTATTGGAATTTGGAAATGAAGAACAAAAGAAAAAATATTTGACTAAAGTTGCATCAGGTCAAATGATCGGAGCCTTCGGACTTACAGAGCCGGGAGCCGGAACAGATGCAGCAGGTCAACAAACAAAAGCTGTACTTGAAGGTGACAACTATATACTAAACGGTACTAAAATATTTATAACTAACGGATCCTATGCGGATTGCTATATAGTAATGGCAATGACTGACAAATCACAAGGCACAAGGGGTATTTCTGCATTTATAGTAGAAAAAGACTTCCCCGGTTTCTCAATAGGAAAAAAAGAATTAAAGATGGGTATCAGGGGTTCAGCAACATGCGAATTGGTATTTGAAGACTGTATCGTACCAAAGGAAAATCTTCTTGGAAAAGAAGGACAAGGATTTAAAATTGCAATGAAAACACTTG
>CAZTXR010000333.1:0-1745 GCA_964617605.1 uncultured Clostridia bacterium
ACCATAATAATTAAAAATATACCCATAACTAAACCTTCTTTCTTATTTATGTTATGAGTATATTTATAAAAATAATGGATGTAAATAGAGAATCAGTATGTTGTAAATTAGGCTAGTTAAGTTGTAAAAAGTAAAAGGTATGATGAACTTAAGGTTCAATATATGAGATTCTTGCTTTCACTCAGGGTAACAATTATTAACCTCTTCTTTTATTTTTTTATATTAAATATAATATCAGGTACCATAGATTCAAATCGAACAGCAACTGACTCAACATTTCCATCTGCAACTTTAAAGCTTACAGGCAAAGATATTAAAAAAACGTCTTCTAAAACTTCATCTGCCTTAAATACATCATAATGGTAATGCTTCAAAGGGATATTCATGTCGCGATACTGCATATATAGTTCATTATTTTTTAATGATATATTTATATAACCATACCCCTTATCATAATATATACCAATATATTCGTTTAAAGGCAATGATGTATTTGTTCCTTGTATTTGTTTTTCAGTGAAGAAATTTAAATCACAGTCCAAATAATCCTCATCATTTGGAAGTTCTTCTCCATGAAATTTCTCAACCCAGTTTTCCGGCTCATAACCCATTACTTCATCAAGTATGGTATATAACACACTGTACATAAATCCAACTGTAGGAGAATGAAAATTAGTAAGGATTGCTACTCCTGCACCTATTTCAGGCAAAAATGTCTGAATGGAGCTGTATCCTTCAATTTTTCCGGTATGTCTCATAATAGTATGACCTTTATAAAATCCTGTTCTCCAACCCATGGAATAATCAGCACATTTATAAAATTCATCGTTTAAGGATTCTCCTAAGCGAGATTGAACAGAATGCATTTCAATAAATGTTTCATGTTCAATCAATACTGTTCCATCCTCAAGTTTCCCACCTTTAATATGCATAATAAGCCATTTGGCCATATCATTGGCAGTACAATTAACCGATGCGGCAGGACCTGCTAAATCAAGGTTCCATATTTTTAAAGAATTTAATTTTCCGTTTCTATAACGATATGGAATAGAATAATTTGTATCATTTTTCATTATATCAACAGAACAATTGGTGCGTGTCATATTTAAGGGCTCAAATAAATATTTTTGCATTAAATCATCCCAAGCTTCATCGGTTGCACATTCTGCTACATAACCTGCCAATGCGTATATTACATTGCTGTAAATTGCTTCACCCCTAAAATTATTGCATGGCTTAATATACCTTAATCTGCTTGCCAAATTATCTCTGGTATTATCGCCGGGCCATAGTGCATCATGAGTTCCAAACCCGGTTACATGAGAAAGCATATCCCTTAATGTCATATCCCTTGCAGCAGGATCATACATTACTAAATCGGGAGCATAAGTGGTTACCGGCTCATCATAACTAAGAATTCCTTTATCTGCAAGCATGGCTATAAGTGCTGATGTCATAGCTTTAGAACAGGACGCTATACCAAACTGTGTGTCAGCAGTTACAGGGAGATTATCTTCTACATTCCTATAACCAAATCCCATAGAATCCCATAGCTTACCATCCTTAATAACAGCAATAGCAGCTCCGGGTATTTTCCAATATTGCATTTCTTGTTCAACTAATTTTTTAGTTTTTTCAGATAAATTCCCCATAATAAAACCATCCTTATAATGATTACTTTGTTTATAAAATATTAAGCACAAACTATATTACTTTTCAAATTTCTCTTTTGCCAACCCAATAGG
>CAZTXR010000334.1:0-1732 GCA_964617605.1 uncultured Clostridia bacterium
ATCGATTCTCCTGAGACAGTTTTATCGGTTTCAGATGGACTTGTCTTGTTTTCGGATATCAGTTATGGAAAAGTATCATGCAATGTGGCAATTCCTTCAGGTAGATATACACTTCAATTAAAAACACTTGACGGAAGTAAGATTTTAGATTATTGGATTGATACAGCCCCAAAAATGCATTATACATTGTTTATAGTGGGAAGTCATAAAGATAAGAGCATAAAAATAATTGTGCCGGAAGATGGAGTAAACTATTTGGATTTATGTTAAAAGGTGATATAATAGTCATAAAAGCTAATAAGCCCTAAGGGTTTTATATATTTATATGAATTTATTGTATCGGTGTGAAGAAGGTCGCCTTAAGGGTTTGCACTAAAGATGAAACTAATTACTAATGAATAAGGTGGTGGAATATGAAAACTGTAGGAATTATAGGTGGCATGGGTCCCCTTGCCACCGTGCATTTATTTGAAAGAATTGTATTAAGGACTAAGGCACAAAAGGATCAGGAGCATATAAGGGTAATTATAGATAACAATACTAATATTCCTGACAGAACAAAAGCAATACTCAGCAAGGGGGAAAGCCCCATAAAAGAATTGGTTAATTCCGCAAGGCTTCTTGAAAAAAGCGGTGCGAATTTTTTAATAATGCCATGTAACACAGCTCACTTTTTTATAGATGATATAAAAAAGTGCGTTAATATTCCCTTTATAAATATGCTTGAGGAAACAGTTAATTTTACATACAATAAATATGGACAAGATACAGTTGTAGGAATTATGGCAACTGATGGAACTGTTAAGTCTAAAATTTATGAAAATTATTATTCCAAATTAGGAATAAAGACTGTTGTTCCAATGAAAACTCAAAAAAAGATTATGGAATTTATTTATGATATAATAAAAAAGGGTAATTATGATGCCGGTACGGATCTTTTGTTTGAATGTGTAAATGAACTTAGAGGTTTGGGAGCAAATGCATTTTTATTGGGATGCACGGAACTTTCATCTGCACAATATTTATATAGATTTGAAGGAAACTTTATTAATCCCTTGGAGGTTTTGACAGAAAGCGCCATAATTCTTGCAGGCGGACAAGTTAACTAGCAAAAAACAACTTGAACTATACGAACAATTATATTATAATTATAGAAAAACATTCGCTGGGGTTAATATGAAAAAATATAAAAGAAACCAAAGAATCGGTGCATTAATGAAGATTTTCGCCGAGAAGCCAAATTACGTGTTTTCATATAATTATTTTTGTGAACTTTTCAATGCGGCGAAATCAACCATAAGCGAAGATGTTGCAATAGTTAAGGAATTGGTAGCGGAACTTGATTTTGGCAGAATTGAAACTATTTCCGGAGCTGCAGGGGGTGCTGTATTCATACCAACATTGGGAAGCAAAGAAAAAAGTGATATACTTGATCAATTATGCCTTTTGTTTTCACAAAAAAACAGAATACTGCCCGGCGGTTTCATATATTCTACAGATATTTTCAACAATCCGAATATTGTGTACAATATTGCTAAAATTATATCATCCGAATTCAGCAATATTGATATTGATTATGTTGTTACAGTTGAAACAAAGGGTATACCGGTTGCTGTTATGACTGCTCAAAAATTAAATGTGCCGGCAGCTGTAATAAGAAGAAACAACAAAATAACAGAAGGGGCAACCGTCAGTATTAATTATGTGTCCGGCTCATCTAATAATATTCAAA
>CAZTXR010000335.1:0-1729 GCA_964617605.1 uncultured Clostridia bacterium
GACCATACTGTTTTAATTACAGGTGAAAGCGGAACAGGAAAAGAACTTATTGCACAGTCAATACATAATTATTCAAAACGAAGAAACATGTCCTTTGTTGCCATAAATTGTGCGGCTCTTCCAGAATCACTGTTGGAAAGTGAATTGTTCGGATATGAAAGCGGTGCATTTACAGGGGCAAGAAAAAATGGGAAACTTGGGCTTTTTGAGCAAGCAAATGGCGGAACTATTTTTCTTGATGAAATAGGTGACATTTCCCCTAATCTTCAAGCAAGGCTTCTTCGTGTTTTACAGGAACGTCAAATTATGCGAATTGGAAGTGATAGGGTTATAAAAATAAATACAAGAATAATTGCTGCTACAAACAAAAACCTAGCTAATGAGGTTGAAAAAGGAAATTTCAGAAAGGATTTATATTATAGGTTAAATGTAATTAATATAAATATTGAACCTTTGAGAAACAGAAGAGAAGACATTCTTCCATTAATGTCAAAATTTTTAGGTCAAAAATACAAACAATTGTCTGAACCCGACAAGGAATTATTGTACAAGTATACATGGCCCGGTAACGTCAGAGAGCTTGAAAGTGCTGCTATACATTATAATACTTTATCTAAATTGCCAATATATATTTTGAATACTTTAAATACATCATCAAATATCCCTGAATCTTCACATTTATTGCAAAACATAGATATCGAAAGGGAAATTTTAAAAGTGGTTATTGAAAATACGCAGCTTTTCCACGGTATCGGACGAATGCAATTAAATACATGCTTAAAGGCTATGCAAATACATATTGGTGATGCAAATTTAAGAAATGTCCTGCAAAATTTGCAGGACAAGGGTTTAATAACAATAGGTAAGGGCAGAAGCGGCACAAAAATTACCGAGGCAGGTATAAGAAAAATAAAGGATGATTAAAATATTCTTTTATTTTTCTTTATAAGGGCTCCCTTATTTATAAAATTCAATTCTTAACTTTTCCAAAGATTTCTTTTCTATTCTTGATACTGTCATTTGCGAAATATTAAGCTCTTTGGCAATATCACTTTGAGTTTTGCTATGATAAAATCTTTTGGTAATTATATCTCTTTCTAAGTCATTTAACTTATCCATGGATTTATTTATGAAATCCTTATTTTCAATTCTTGTAAAATACTGATCTTCTGCACCGACAACATCCATAAGTGATAAATCATTGTCATCGCCGGTCATATCAAATTTTTCGTCAAGGGATTGAGAATTAAACATTTTACCTGCTTCAAATGCTTCTAAGATTTCTTCTTCCGTACTGTTTGCATACTCAGCTATTTCCTTGATGGTAGGTGCCCTGTGAAGTTGATTTGACAATATATTGTTGTATTCATTGACTTTTCTTGATATTTCCTGAATTTTTCTGGGCACTTTAATAGCCCAACCCTTATCTCTGAAATATTTTTTAATTTCACCCAATATGGTCGGGGTTGCAAAACTTGTGAATTCAAATCCTTTTGAAATATCAAATCTTTCAATGGCATAAATTAATCCCATACATGCAATTTGGTATATATCATCATATTCAATACCCCTGTTGCTGTATTTTCTGGATATAATCTCAGCCATATATTTGTATTTTTCAAATATTTGGTTTCTTATTTCAATATCTCTGCTTTCATTGTAAAGCAAAAACATATCATGGTTTTTAATACTTTTTATGTATTTACTCACTTCACTCATTATAATCAAC
>CAZTXR010000336.1:0-1711 GCA_964617605.1 uncultured Clostridia bacterium
TTGAGGATGCTTTTGATGTGCTGATTAATATGGTCATGAATGAATACCGCAATATAAATTTGTTCACTTCAGATGCAGATTATCAAATAATGGTCAGCAAAAAAGGAAATATAAAAGTTACACAAAAAAACCAGTCAAAACAATTAAAAAAAGAAGAACATAACAAGCAAAAACAATACATAATCAATGAAAATGAGCCCTGTGACTTCTTATATATTTTAGGAGTAATGAATGAAGATGGGCAAGTTTTTAAAAAAAAGTACGATAAATTCAGACAAATAAATAAATTCTTAGAAATAGTAGATGATTCATTGTCTGATAAGAATATTAAAGATGATTTCATGATTATAGATTTTGGCTGCGGAAAGGCATACCTTACATTTGCCTTGTATTATTATTTTTATTACATTAGAAATATAAAAGTGAAAATTATCGGCCTTGATTTAAAAGAAGAAGTAATTGAATTTTGCAATGAAACAGCAAAAAAACTTAACTACGAAAATCTTAAGTTTATGTATGGAGACATACGTGATTTTGAATATAAAGATAAAGTAAATATGACAGTAACTCTACATGCCTGCGACACAGCAACAGACGCAGCCCTTGTAAAGGCAATTGGCTGGGACTGCGATATTATTTTGTCCGTGCCTTGTTGTCAGCATGAATTTTTCAATAAAATTGAAAATAACAACCTGAATCCAATGTTAAAACATGGACTGATTAAGGAAAGGATGTCCTCCTTAATAACCGATTCATTGAGAAGTTTATTTTTGGAAACAAAGGGATACAAGGTGCAATTGATGGAGTTTATATCAATGGAGCACACGCCAAAAAACATACTGATAAGGGCCCTTAAGTCAAACAAAAATACAAAGACAGCAGAAATCGAATACGAAAAGTTCAAAAGCTTCTGGAATTTAAATGATTTATTTATAGAGAACTATTATAATAAATCAAATAATTAACTTTCTGAAGGCTTAATCATCGTAATTGCTATGAATACACAGAGTTGTCCATTGCTGTTTGGGGGTAATCTCATGGATAATAAAATAGAATTTAACAATCATGATAGAGAAAAATTTGAATATATACTGGATAATATTCCTGATGCCATAACAATTGTCGATATTTATGGCAAAGTAATATTCTTTAACACAAAAGCAGAAGAGTATTTTGGTGTTAAGAAAAAGGATATAATAGATAAGGATCTGATTGAATTTTTTCCAACGGCAATACTTCCAAGGGTGTTAAACGGCAAAATTCCATTTCACAATATATACAACAGCCCTCGGGAAAACAGCTTTGTCGTTTCCAGCGCAGTCCCCCTTTATGATAAGCGCGGCAATATGATTGGGGCCTTGGCAAGAGACAGGGATATTACCGAAATCGTAAGATTAAGCGAATTATTAAGCAAAACTCAGTCCAATTTATTTAAACTTGAAAAAGAATATTCAAAAATAACTTCAGCAGGAGAGGCATATTTTTCTAAAATAATCAGCAATAATGCAGCCTTTATTGAAATAATAAACTTGTGCAAAAACATTTCAAAAACACCCTTGAATGTACTCCTAAAAGGTGAAAGCGGAACAGGAAAGGAATTGTTTGCAAAAGCTATTCACTATGAAAGCGGCAGGAAGGGCAAGTTTATTCCCATTAACTGCAGTGCCATACCAAGAGAATTATTTGAAAGTGAAATTTTCGGATATGAAGC
>CAZTXR010000337.1:0-1692 GCA_964617605.1 uncultured Clostridia bacterium
CCTCTTCAAAATTCATTACAGAAAAGAAATCCAGAGAATTAATAAAAAAAATAGGCAGCCTAACCAGCAGTCATGAAGCAAAACAGTTGGTCAGACAAATTTATGTAGCCGGCAGAGTAAAAACCATCAATGAAAAAATATATTACAATGTTGACATAATTCATCAAGCCATAACAAGCAAGAGGCAAATATCCTTTAAATATTTTGAATATACCATTGATAAGGGAAAACGATACAGAAATGACGGAAACAGTTACCAGGCCAGCCCCTATGCTCTGACTTGGGACGATGAAAACTATTATATGATTTCTCACTATGAAAAATACAAGGGTATAACTCATTTTCGGGTTGACAAAATGGAGAATATAGAAATTACCGACAATGAATGCCTTAAGGAAGATATAAATATTGTCGAATATACAAAGAAATTATTTAACATGTTCAGCGGCGAGGAAGAATCAGTCAGAATTCAATTTGATAATTCGTTGTTAGGGGTTCTTATAGACAGGTTCGGAACAGGAGTCATTACCTACCCGGTTGATGAAAATAACTTTATTGCTATACTTAAGGTTGAAGTAAGCCCTACTTTTTGGGGTTGGATATTTCAATTCGGAAATAAGGTCAAAATTATTTCACCGGAAAAGGTTAGGAAAGAGTTTGTTGACTTTGTAGATCAGGTTAAAGAAACTTATTATGAAAAAAGCAATTATTGACCGTTTTATGGTACAGCTCCTGTGATAAAGTTAAATCAGGAGGTGGCAATAATGGAAAAAAACTATTTTATTACAATAACCGGCACCAAGCATTATTTTGGCACAAAACCATTTGAGATAGGCAGAATTATTAAATTAGTAAAAGAACCGGATAATGAACACGATGCAGAGGCAATAAGGGTTGAACTGCCATTTATTGATAAGATCGGATATGTGGCAAATAGTGCATACACAGTTGCAAGAGGTACATTCAGCGGAGGAAGAATATATGACCTCTTTGAAAAAGAAGCATATGCACAGGTATTGTTTGTTATCCATGACAGTGTCATTTGTTTATTAATTCAGCAAGAAGAAAATAATAAGGGCAGCATTGAGGAACCTGCCGGGGAAATCACTGATTCAAGAGCAACTTACAATAAAGGGAAAATAGGATTTCATTTTGTTGGTGAAGCAAAATAAGAACTATGTTTCAATATGCAATAGATGGGATGGTATAAGGATGAAAATAATAGGGGAAGTTAATAAAAACAGGAGACTGCAATGAAAAATTTAATTATTTATTATTCAAAAACCAGCAATACTGAAACAGTTGCAAAAGAAATATCAAAAGCTGTTGACGGTGAAATAAAGAAAATTGAATTAAGTAAGGAAATCAGTTTTCTTTGGGCCGGATTTACAGCATTGACAGGGCAAAATGCAAAAATAAAAGAAATCGACCTTAATGTAGAGGACTACGACAACATATTTATAGGTTCTCCTGTGTGGGCAGGAAAAAGCTCAACACCAATCAATACTTTTCTCAGCCGGGTCGATCTTACAGGAAAGAATACATATATTTTTATTACACAAGCAGATGTAAAGATGCCAAGTTCAGTATTTGAATCAATAAAAGCACGTATTGAGGCAAAAGGCGGCAAAGTAACAGACTGCTTATTTGTGCATACAGACATGAAAAATCCTCTTACATCTGAGCAAGCAA
>CAZTXR010000338.1:0-1689 GCA_964617605.1 uncultured Clostridia bacterium
TAGGTATTGTTGGTGTCAATGGCACCGGCAAATCTACATTGCTTAAAATTGCTTCACAAGCAGAGCATCCGGACAGCGGAGAAGTTGTTAAAGGTAATGGTGTAAGATTATGCTGTCTGCCTCAGGTTCCGGAATTTGAAGAGGATGCATCTGTTTTGGAACAGGTTTTTATTAATACGGACAATGAAGCAAAAGAACTTATGGAATATGAAGCAAAAACAATACTTAACAAATTAGGTATATCTGAATTTGATAAAAAGATGAGCCTGCTTTCTGTGGGGCAAAGAAAAAGAGTTGCAATTGCAAGTGCACTGATTAATCCTTGTGAATTATTGATACTTGATGAGCCTACAAACCACTTGGACAATGATATGATACTTTGGCTTGAAAATTATCTGATAAAATATACCGGCGCTTTGATGATGGTAACCCATGACAGGTATTTCTTGGACAGAGTGTGCAATAAAATTGTGGAATTAGACAGGGGAAGTTTGTTTTCTTATGAAGGAAATTATTCGAAATTTTTGGAATTAAAGGCTCAAAGAGAAGAAATGGAAGTGAGCACCGATAGGAAGAGGCAGTCTTTATTTAAAAAGGAGCTTGCCTGGATACAAAGGGGCGCAAGGGCAAGGGGTACAAAGGCAAAGGGAAGGATACAAGAATTTGAGAAATTAAAGGGGCAGCTCATAAGCGAGGTTGACGAAAAACTCCAATTAAGCTCGGTATCTTCGAGATTGGGGAGAAAGACCATTGAAATAAAGAATATGTCAAAATCCTTTGATGATAAAAAAATAATAAATGATTTTGAATACATTGTTTTAAGGGATGCAAGAATTGGTATAGTGGGTAATAATGGGGTTGGAAAGTCAACATTATTAAACATGATTGCAGGAAGAATTCAGCCGGACAGCGGGCATGTGGATATGGGCAGCACGGTTAAGTTAGGATATTTTTCGCAGGAATCAGATTATGTTGACGAATCCTTAAAGGTAATTGATTATATTAAAAATATTGCTGAAATTGTAAATACCAGGGAAGGAAAAATTACGGCGACACAAATGCTTGAAAAGTTTCTATTTACCCCTGAACTGCAATACAATACTGTAGGCAGGCTGTCAGGCGGTGAGAGAAGAAGGTTGTTTTTATTGAGTATTTTAATGAAAGCGCCAAATATTCTGCTTCTTGATGAGCCTACCAATGATTTGGACATACAAACATTAACTATTTTAGAAGATTATTTGGAAACCTTTGACGGGGCTGTTTTAACTGTGTCCCATGACAGATATTTTCTTGATAAGGTTGTAAATACAATATTGGAGCTGCCAGGGGATGGAGCTGTGGTCGAATATAACGGGGGCTATACGGATTATCAGGCAGAAAGGGTATTTTCACAAAATAATAATGAAGATACAAAAAAATTAATTAAAGAAGAAAAAACAGAAAGGGAAAAACCTAAAAAATTAAAGTTTTCATATAAGGAACAGCAGGAATTTAGCACAATTGATGAGGATATAGCTGATTTAGAAGAAAAGATAAACGATTTGGAAAATCAGCTAAATAAATATGCAACGGATTATGTTAAGCTTCAGGAACTAATGGAAGAAAAACAAAAGGCTGAACATCAGTTGGAAGAAAAAATGGAAAGATGGGTTTATTTAAATGATTTAGCGGAGCAAATTGAGAATCAGA
>CAZTXR010000339.1:0-1688 GCA_964617605.1 uncultured Clostridia bacterium
TGAATATAACTGAATATTTCACTCATAAGACTCTTGCTATAAACTGCTTTTTCTATCGGGCAGTATCGTCTCCTATCTGAAAGAACCAATAATTCTTGTAATCTACCTACAAGTGCAGCGTCTGAATTAGGCAAAGTTAATCCGTTATAATGCTCATCAATAATCTTTCTAAAAAGTTTCAAATCTTCGCTGCTTTTATTCAAATTTAGGTCAAAATCAAAGTACTTTATAATTGCATCACTATAAATCTTATCTAAGGGTTGTCTCCCTTTTGCTGCAAATTCACCATAAAAATTGTATCCAATTTTCAACATATAATTCTTAACATCCTGATAATCTAAATATGTTATGCCATCATCATTGAGCCTTGATTCTATAAATTTGAATTTATCTTGAACATTGAAATAGTCTCCATATAACTCGTATGTAAGGATGTATAGTTTTTTTTCAATTTTTTCTATGGAATAACTTTTGGCAACTAATATATCTGTAAATGACAGATGGTTAAACTTTCCTGATTGCTTCAACACATACCAACAGCAATCAGTATCTATAGAGCTTATTAAAACAATTTTAAGTTCGGAATAATTTAAATAGTATTTTCCACTACCTAACATTATTGTATGAGCGACTATTTCAGCACTATTCATGAGCCTCTCACATATAGAAGATAGCATTTGGCTAATACGTTGTTTTGAAAAATCTGCAATATTTCCAATGCTTGCAATTGCATCACCTTGTACTCTTTTTAATAATATTTTTCTGTCTATTTCAGATAAATCATTAAGATTGTTGATAAAGTGTGAAGTAAAAGGTTGCTTAATAAAGTTTTCATATTTTTTTAAAATTTGAAATAGCTTTAATGAAAAGTTTTTATTTATAAGGTCTTCTAATAACAAATAACCTGCATCCTGTAATAATTTTATATCATAATCTGATATGCCGACCTGTTTTAAGAATTCAATTGGCAGTCTTTTATTGCCGGGTGCAATGTCTTCCTCTAAAAATATAGGATTTATCAGATTATTGCTATTAAATATTGATGAATTCATCAAGAATTGGATGAACTTCTCTTCAATACATGAGGGGTTCATGCCTATAAGTGCAGCTGCGGATATAACAATATTTTTCAGTTCTAATAAATTCAATGTATCATACCCATGGTAGAGTTCGAAAAATGATTTCTCTTTTGATAAAAATGTTTTTTCTATAGGGATTCTTTCTAATTCTCTATCAATGTTGGCAGGCAATTTTTTGTTTATGTATTCAATATATACTTTATATAATTTTTCTGCAGTATATTTTCCAACCCCTCTTATATTTGTAGTTTCTTTCATGTCTGTTTCGGTAAGTTGGCTCATCTGTGTCTTACCTTGTTTTAAATAGTAGTTTATAAAAGGTGCGGAGTATGATATACCTGAAAAAATATCTGAGATATAATCATCTTCATTCATAACTATGATTCCAATTGTATCTTCAGAATTTGAGGAAGCTACTATTTTAATATTTTCATTATCATTAAGCATTAAAACCTTAAACCTCCTTTTAAGATAGCAATGTTATATTACCAATCCAATTAGATTTGCCATAATTTTACTCCATTTATTAATATGATATAATGCAACTTTAACGGTAAAAACGATATTTTATGAAATAAAAAGGTTTTTATACTATTCTACTTTGCCTCT
>CAZTXR010000340.1:0-1688 GCA_964617605.1 uncultured Clostridia bacterium
ATTTAATGTTTGCTATTTGAACTCCAGATTATTCTTATCAGCCCATTCCTTAAAGATTTGAATATAAACACCTCCTTATCCTTTTGGGATTTATGTTAACCACTTAATTTTTGATGGGCAAAACTCTTATTCTTGCTTTTTGAACATTATGGCAAAATTTTTGCCATGACTGTATCTATCGTTTTTTCTTTCCATCCGTGAGTTTTATATATCCATAAACCATAAAGGCACACTATCAAATTACTGAAGCTCATTGAAAACCATATACCGGTTGGCCCAAAATCTGAAAAGTTTTTAAATATTAATATCATGGGAAGCCTTATTATCCACAGTCTTCCTACCTCCATAGCCATGGAATATTTGGTCTTGCCCGAGCCTTGAAATATTCCCTGAAAGACACTGAACATCCCCATCAAGGGCATGGAAAATGCAACAAATTTCATATAATTCATACTTTGAATAATAACTTCAGGCTCATCCTTTGATTGAATAAAGAAATTAACTATTTGTTTGTTGAAAATAAATATAAATGCTCCCCCGATAATTCCGATATACAATGCTATCTTTGAGGCTTTGATAAAACTTTCTCTAGCCCTATCCAGCCGTGATGCCCCTAAATTTTGACCTACAACCGCCGTAAGTGCTGCTCCAACTCCCATGGCAGGCTGCATCACTAAATTAGTTACTCTGTTTACCATGCCAAAAGCAGCCAATGTAGCAGTACCATAAGATACTATAAACCCGTTTAGGGCCATAAATCCAATAGAAGCCCCTGTTTGACCTATAGATGCAGGAAGCCCCACTCTAAGGATTTCTTTAAGAATATCCTTATCAAATTTAAATCTCCTAAATTCAGGTTTTAAATCATTGTCCCCCATAAATATAATCTTAAGGCCCAATAATGCCAATACAACCCTTGACAATACTGTTGCCCAGGCAGCACCTGCTATACCCATATCAAATGTAAATATAAAAATCGGATCTAATACCACATTTAACAAAGCAGAAATACCGCTTAATATTGTGGGAGTTATAGTGTTACCTTGTGCATTCATTATGGAATTTATATTGAAATATAAAAACATAAATGGTAAATCAAGAAATGATATTATCAGGTAAGTATTTGCCAAGTCAGCAAAATCACCTTCACCACCCATGAGCTTAATTATGTAGGGGCTTGTAATAAGACCCGCTAAAACAAACACAATTGATAATAAAAATGATGATACCATCAATTGTGAAGTGTATTCCTTAGCTTTCTTATACATGCCTGCTCCCAGCAATTGAGAAAGAAGTGAAGTGCCTGCTACTGATAAACCTATTCCCAATGCAACAAATAAAAAGTTTATGGGCCATACAAAAGAGGTAGCAGCAAAGTGAACTGAAGAAATCTTACTAACCCAAATTCCATCTACCAAGTTATATAATGTTTGTATTATACTGTTTATCATAATGGGAATTGATAAGTTTAACAATACCTTGTACATTTCTCCTTTTTGTATTAATTCCGATTTATTCTGCTTCAATTTTGCCACCTTTCCGGTTACATGAAAAAACTTTTAGTATTTATGACACTTTATTATATCACACATTTTCATAATTTGATAAGGACTTATCTTTAAATTAACCCCGTTTGTCTAAATAGTTTTTGCCAATAAATTCTTTATTTCTTCTTCTGTTAAATTTCT
>CAZTXR010000341.1:0-1678 GCA_964617605.1 uncultured Clostridia bacterium
ATCCTATGGAAATTAAAAATCTTGGTGATTATCATATTGCCATGGTTACAAAGGGGGGAGTTTGCACTTCTGAAATAAATCAAAAAACTATGGAATCAAAAAAAATCCCCCATCTTTATTTTGTGGGGGAAGTATTGGACTATGACGGCGATACAGGAGGATTTAACATCCAAGCTGCCTTTTCAACGGCTAAATTAGCTGCGGATTCAATTAATATTGGCAAGCCATAACCATATGCTATGCTTTATATTCTTCCCTTTACTGCATTCAATATAGCACTGATAATTATTGAATAAAGAGGTATCATAAAGAAATTCGTCAATATTCTTGCAGGCAATGTAATCATAATTCCTATGCCGTACAAAATATATAAAAAGTATGTGTTCAAAATTATCGATGTAATCAGCTGTGTTACACTGACTGCAAATACAATTTTATTCATGCTCAAGTTTTTGCTTGACGAAGTTAACTTAATAGGTACAATAAGATAAATTGCAACAAGCAGCAAGAAGACAACAATATACAAAGGATTTAATGGTTCACCGCCATACATTATACCATTGTCCAATGTCAATAAACCATTATATATAAAAACCGAAACAAAACCAACAGACAATAAGGAGATAAAAATTGTATTCAATAAGTTATAATTTATATCTCTTTTTATATACTTGTAAATAAGTCCGGGCAGGAATCCGCTTAAACCGCTTACCAATGTAAATCCGGGAAAAAAGGGGCCTCCCGGTTTTACCATAAAATTGATTAAATCGGCTGCTGCTCCGGTTAAAAAACCTGCAAAGGGTCCTAAAATAATACCTGAAAGCATCAGCGGTATTGAGGCAAAGTTTATCCTGAGGGCAGGAATTCCTGCCAAAGGAATATATATTTCAAAGATTACTTTCAAGACAAGGCTCATTGATATAAAAAGTCCTGCCCTCACAAGGGTCAATGATGTGAATTTTTGTGGCTCAGTATTACTACTCATATTATCCTCCTTATTGAGTACAGCAATACCTCCGCACAATATAGGAGAAATATTCTCTAATACAGCGGAAGCGACAAGAAACCGCAGACTTAAGTCTTTCGTTTAAGGGCGACATCCCATCCCTTAACACTTTACGCATCTTATCTACTCTGAATTTTAAATTCATATTAACATAAAATAATAAATAAGTATACTTTTATTTTTTTGAGAACGTTAGCTTTTCTATTGTAACCTGCATTTTTTAATGCTATAATTATCAAAAAGCACATTTAGGAGGAAAAATGTACAGCGATATTGAAATTGCACAAATGACAGAAATCAAAACAATAAATGAAATAGCAAAGAAAATTGATATTCCTGAGAAGTATGTTGAAAATTACGGTAAGTACAAATCAAAAATTGATTACAGATATCTGCAAAATGAATTAAAGGACAAAGAAGAAGCCAAGCTGATTTTAGTAACTGCAATTAATCCGACACCTGCAGGAGAAGGAAAAACAACAACTACTATCGGTTTAGGAGATGCCCTTTCAAAATTAGGCAAAAAGGCAATTATTGCTCTTCGCGAGCCTTCCTTAGGACCTGTTTTCGGAGTAAAAGGAGGGGCAGCAGGAGGAGGTTACGCTCAGGTTGTTCCCATGGAAGATATAAACCTACACTTTACAGGAGATTTTCATGCCATTGGCGCTGCTA
>CAZTXR010000342.1:0-1660 GCA_964617605.1 uncultured Clostridia bacterium
ACTTACAAAGATTCAGGAGTAGATGTACATTCAGGTTACGAAACTGTAAAGCTTATAAAAGACTATGTCAAAAAAACCTATACAAAGGGAGTAATGTCAGATATAGGCGGCTTTGGAGGCCTGTTTGCAATTGATAAGGATGAATATGATGAACCTGTATTGGTTTCCGGAACTGACGGTGTAGGGACTAAGCTCATGCTTGCATTTATGGCTGACAAGCACGATACAATCGGAGAAGACGCTGTTGCCATGTGCGTAAATGATGTTATATGCCAAGGTGCAAAGCCTTTGTTTTTCCTTGATTATATTGCTACCGGGAAATTAGAGCCGACAAAGGCAGCCAACATCGTAAAAGGTGTTTCTGAAGGCTGCATAAAAGCAGGCTGTGCTTTAATAGGAGGAGAAACTGCAGAAATGCCCGGTCTTTACGGAGAAGGGGAATATGATATTGCAGGTTTTTGTGTAGGTATAGTTGACAAAAAGAAAATAATAGACGGTTCTAAAATTGCAGAGGGAGATCTTATAATCGGAATTCCTTCAAGCGGAATTCACAGCAACGGATACTCCTTAGTACGCAAAGTATTTTTTGATCATAAAAATTATGATATCAATCAATATGTAGAAGAATTAGGCTGCACCTTGGGAGAAGAATTGTTAAGGCCTACAAGAATTTATACAAAGCTCATATTAGACCTTATATCAAAATTTGAAATTAAAGGTTTATCCAATATGACCGGTGGAGGTTTCTACGAAAATATACCCCGTATGTTCCCGGAAGGTATTACAGCAGATATAGATACAGAAAATATCAAGGTTTTACCGATTTTCAAACTCATGCAAAGAGAAGGGAATATAGATATAGACGAAATGTATTCAACATTTAATATGGGTATTGGAATGGTGGCAGCAGTAGGAAATCATATTGCGGATGATGTATTAAAATATTTGAAAAGTGTCGGGGAAGCCCCTGTAATTATCGGCAAAACAGTAAAAAGGGAAGGCGGGCTTAAGATATGCCACAAGTAAAAATCGGTGTATTAATAAGCGGTTCAGGCACAAACCTACAGTCAATAATTGATAATATCAACAATAAAAATATTAACGGTGAAATAGCAGTAGTTATATCAAACAAAAAGGATGCTTTTGGATTAGAAAGAGCAAAGAAAAACAATATTGACGCTATTTATGTAAACCAAAAAAATTATGAAAATTTTGAAGAATTTAACGACGCCATAATTGCGGAATTAAAAAGCCATGGGGCAGAATTAGTTGTCTTGGCAGGATACCTTAAAATTTTATCATCTAAATTTATTGAAGAGTACAGAAATCGTATAATCAACATTCATCCTTCCATAATACCCTCCTTTTGCGGAAAAGGCTTTTATGGAATAAAGGTTCATGAGGCAGTTATAGATTATGGTGTTAAAATAAGCGGTGCCACTGTTCATTTTGTAGATGAAGGGGCAGATACAGGTCCTATTATCATTCAGGAAGCCGTGGAAATAAAAAACGAAGAAACAGCTGATTCATTGCAGCAAAAAATTTTATTAATAGAACATAAGATTCTCCCCTTAGCTGTTAAATATTACTGCCAGGGCAGAATACAAATAAGCGGCAGAAAAGTAAAAATAAAGGAGTGAAATGATGAGAGCTTTAATAA
>CAZTXR010000343.1:0-1649 GCA_964617605.1 uncultured Clostridia bacterium
TTTCTTCTTAGCTTCATTCCATTCTTCAATAAACTGCTCTAAGGATTCCTGCCGTAAATCACGTTCATTGTTGACAGCCTTTAGTGCAATCTTGTACAATTCATCACCAAGCGGCCATTTTTCAAATGTCCTGTCATAATCAGAAAACAAGGCAAATGCAGTTGCCCCCATAAGATATACATTCGTTACTTCATCTATTGCCGCACCTGACTCAAATTCTTCCGGTGCCATAAAACGTGAGCTGCCCCACATCCTGCCCATTTTGTTTGTATAGGGCATCTTTGAATAAAAATCGATATCGCAAATAATAGTTCTACCTGCATTGAAATCATACAAAATACTTCCGTCATAGAAATCAATGGCAACATATCCTTTAGAGGCTACAAAAGCATGGAAAGATAATATGTCATCGAAAACATCAAGTTTTGTACCTAAAAGCATTTGTAGGAATTTTTGTCTTGATTTTGGGTACATTCTACCCATACACTCTCCATCAGTCCATTCAAAAATCATCACAAAAACATTACCAATTTCCTCAGACCTAATAAATTTTATTAAATTAGGATGGACTAAATCCTGATATACAGGTACAGTAGCTTTTAACCTTGTTATAGCATCTTCGGCTGTTCCGGAATATTGTTCAGTCGGAATACCTGCTACCTTGACAAAGTATCTGTTGCCTTTATTTTCAACTCCAAAACAAATATTCCCTGAATCTTGATCATCATATACTTTGAAGACCTTACCATACTTATTGATTAATGACATGTCAAAGGGAGATTTCAACTTGTATGGCACATTATTAATATACTGAATATAAAAGTTTTCTAAATACCAAGTGGGTATGGGCTTGTTCATATTATCAAACCAAGTCAGCACATCTTTTGATTGATTCTTCATTGTTAATATTTCATCTTCCCCAAACTGAACTGCCCAAGGTATTGAGGAGAGTGTATTGCTCGAAATATAAAATGCCAAAAGTTTAAAAAACTCAACAGGTGGTTTGCCGTCAAAATATCCATTAATCTGACCTGTTGCAAAATGCGGACTGACTGTTGCACTCCAAACAATTCGATTAAATTCTTCCCATGGGTCTCCATAATCAGAACGGTTGAAATCAATTATTGAAAGAGCATTGTCTGAAGAAATAATCATATTTCCTACATGATAGTCACCGTGCTGATAAGATTGTTGCCTGCCACATAGCAAATGGCGGTTGTTTTCAATATAGTTGATTATTTTGTCATCGTTTTCAAATCTGATGCCGCATTCTATATATTTGGCTATTTTATAGGTCGTTTTTCGATTGAAACGACTACTCCATTCTTCCTGGTCTATTGGAGCAGGGATAGAATGGATATGTCTTAGTATTTTGCCGGATCTTATTCCAAGAACATATTGTTCGGTTTCTGTTAGAAGTGGGATTGCTTCCTCAGCATCCTCACCATCACACCATGTTAAAAGTAAATACACACTTTGTCCATTATTACATGTCCCAAATTCCACCGGCTGTGACATAGGCACTCCTAAAGCAACAACTTGTTTCATAAGTTCAAATTCAGACCTTTTTCTGCTATACCCAGATATTTCTGCTACCCTTAATAGCAGCTTACTGCCATCAGTGGTTTCTATATAATATTTCTTATCAT
>CAZTXR010000344.1:0-1628 GCA_964617605.1 uncultured Clostridia bacterium
TTTTTTTATCAACACCGGAGGAAGTTATGAATTTTGAAGAATTATGGAATGAAGTATTGGAAATAGTAAAAGAAGATACAAATCAGGTGAGCTTTAATACCTGGTTCAAACCCCTAAAAATAGTAGCCTATAAAAATAATACCATTTACCTGGAAACTGCTGATGATTTTTTAAGAACAACTATTAAAAAAAGACATTACAACTTTCTTAAAAATGCTTTTTCTTATATTTTAAAAAAAGAAACAGAGCTCATATTTACCATACCCGGAGAAGGTATTGATAAAGAGGTAAAAAAGGATATAAATAATGGTATTGATGAATCGGATCCTTTATATAATGGAAGAAAGTTAAATCCAAAATACAGATTTGATAATTTTATTATAGGAAACAGTAATCGTTTTGCTCATGCAGCTTCCTTAGCCGTGGCAGAAGCACCTTCAACTGCATATAATCCTTTGTTTTTATATGGAGGGGTAGGTCTTGGAAAAACGCATTTAATGCATGCCATAGGACATTATGTTTTAGATAATAATCCTGATGCATATGTATTGTATGTTACCAGCGAAAAGTTTACCAATGATCTTATTAATTCAATTAAAGACGGTACTAATGAAGATTTTAGAAATACCTACAGAAAAGCAGATGTGCTCCTGGTAGATGATATTCAGTTTATTGCAGGAAAAGAAAGTACTCAGGAAGAATTTTTCCACACTTTTAATACTTTGCATGAGGCCAATAAACAAATTATTGTATCAAGTGATAATCCGCCCTCTGAAATTCCCACTTTGGAAGACAGATTGCGTTCACGTTTTGAATGGGGATTAATAGCTGACATTCAGCCCCCTGACTATGAAACAAGAATAGCCATACTTAGAAAAAAAGCAGAAGCTGAAAATTATAATGTTCCTGATGATGTAATTACATACATTGCACAACATATTCAATCAAATATAAGAAAACTTGAAGGAGCACTTATTCGTATTTATGCCTATGCATCATTAACCAATAAAAAAGAAGTTAATCTTGAATTAGCCCAGGATGCTTTAAAACACTTAATATCAAAAAATAAAAAGGTTTCCGTTTCAGATATAAAAGAAGTTGTTGCAAATTATTACAATATTTCTATTGATGATATAGTATCTAAAAAGAAAACCAAAAATATTGCATACCCAAGACAAATTGCAATGTATATAGCAAGGAAACTCACAGATTTATCCTTGCCTAAAATTGGTGAAGAATTTGGAGGAAGGGATCATTCAACCGTCCTTCATGCTTGCAATAAAATTGATGATGACATGGAAAACAGTCAAGAAGTAAAGAAGAATATAGAAGATTTAATTTCAATGCTTAATAGTTGATATATATGTTGACACACTGTTAATAATTTTATATAAAAATTGTACGATTTTATATTTTTATTAATTATAAATAAACAATCCACACAAATTATTTTTTAAAAGCTTTATAAAACAATAGATTTTATGGTTTTCAACAAATTAACAGCACCTACTGATATTACTATTAATTATTTTATATATTTCTACTAATCAATTCAAATTATTTCATCAACACAAAAATTATTTAAGGAGCTTATTATGAAAATAAAAATTAACCAAAATGAACTTAAT
>CAZTXR010000345.1:0-1617 GCA_964617605.1 uncultured Clostridia bacterium
TTCTGCCTCCACATCCAATATTTCAGGAGGAGGAATTATTATTTTTATTTTATCGCTTATTCTCAATTTATAATTTGCTTTCACTGTCTTTTCATTAACGGTTATATTTCCTTCTCCAATGAGCTTTTGCACAGAATTTCTTGATATATCACTTAATTTTTGTGCAATGAAAATATCTATTCTTTGATTTTCTGCATCTGATATTATGGTGATTTCTTTTTCTTCATCTGCTTCTTCTAAATCCTCGAAGTCATCGGAATCCTTAAAATCATCGGAATCCTCAAAATCATCGGAATCCCCAAAATCATCGGAATCCTCAGCAAGCAAATCCCATTCTCCGGTATTCTCTATATCATCATTTCTATTACCCATATCATCTATACTGTCCATATCGTTTATATTATCTCTATTATCTCTATTATCTCTATTATCTCTATTGTCTCCATTGTCTCTATTATCCCTATTATCCCTATTATCTTTATCATCTCTATTATCTCTACTATCCATATTACTTATCCTTCAAACGGAATTCATTCCTTGATTCTGCTAAGCTTCAAACTTATTAAATAAAATCAAAATAATCATAAGTATTGTTCCGCATACTACAAAACTGTCTGCTATGTTGAAAACAGGAAAATTATAAAAATCACCGAATCTTACATCTATGAAATCTATGACAAATCCAAAACGAAATCTGTCAATAAAGTTACCTATTGCACCTCCTGTTATCATTGCAATAGATAATTTTGATAAATTGGCTATATTTTTCGTTTTAAAATAAATGTAAGCTAAAAAGATAAGCATTACAACCGTTATAATCAAAAATAAGATTCTTTGATTTTGCAATATACTAAAGGCTGCACCTTTATTTTCCGCATAGGTAAGACGCAAAAAATTTCCTATTAGCTTAATTGAATCACTATTTTTTAAAACATCTGCTGCCCATAGTTTTGTTAATTGGTCAGATGCTACCGAAATAATTATGATAATTGCTGCTATGATATTCATAAATGCTCCCTTATAAATAATGCTTGATTTGAATTTTCAGCTTTCCGCTTTTTGTTGTACCGTTAATTTTATATATTTTAAACCGTCCTGCTTTACTTATTGACAATAAATCTCCTTCTTTTAATTCAAGGCTGACCCTGTCTTCAGGGGTAAAATTATTTTTCACATTTCCTGACTTTATTATAATCGCCGCTTTTTCCCTTGATGAATTGGTAAGGTGTTTTACGATATTGTCAATACGCATGGAGGATGAGATAATATTTATAATTTCATGTTCCTGTTCTTTGAAATTAACCCGGTTAATATTGATTTTTTCTGCCTCTATTTTATTATGACCTATTTTATCCAAATTGTAAATTATATAATCAGCAATATCATTGTGAACAATTATATCTGCATAATTATCATAGACATAAATATCACCGGTCTTGCTTCTATCAATACCTAAAGACATTAGTGCCCCCAAATAATCCTTATGGCTTAATTTTTTGAATTTAGATTTGTTGTTTACACGAATTCCTTTTATAAAATCATTTTCATTTGCTCCTGAATGCTCAGGGTATAAAATGAAAACTTTCCTCTCACAATTTTCATATGAGGGGAAAATTT
>CAZTXR010000346.1:0-1615 GCA_964617605.1 uncultured Clostridia bacterium
CCCATCGTCCGTGGCAAGGCCAAGGCCAGGACGGAGTTCGGGGCGAAGATCAACAGCAGCCTGCTGGATGGATATGCCAGAGTGGATCATTTTTGTGATGAACCTGATCCGGTATATGAAGGATATTCTCTTGTCTAATCTTGTCTCGTTACCACAGAAGTTGATGAAAGTGAGAAATATAAACATTTATCCACTCAAGCCACAAATGAAATTATGTGCCTAAGTGAAATTAATAAGCAGACCCAAATTAAAAAGGAATGTTGGATACACCTAAATTTATTAATATGCGAGTCAAGAAAACTTTAATTACAGTTCTAACTCTCTCACTATGTCTATCAGTTTCATCTCAAAATGAATTTAAAAAGGGTTATATAATAAATAATCATAAAGAAAAAATAGATTGTTTCATAAGGAATATTGGTTTAACAAAAGAATCCACAATGAAATATGAATACAAACTGGAAGACAGCAAAGAGATAAATAAAATTGAATTATCTAAAATAGAAGAGTTTGGAATAGAGGGTGAATTAAAATGTATCAGAGCTTTGATTAGTGTTGAAACCTCGGATGACGTTTTTACAAATAGGAATGATACTTTGTTACAATGGGAAACAGGGCATGCCTATGTAAATGTACTTGTCGAGGGTGAATCTGCTTCTTTATTCTCTTACCATGATCATGGTAAACCAATGTATTATTTTAAAATAAAAGGCTCAGAAATTACTCCTTTATTGTTTAAAAAATACACCATTAAGCTGGCTTCAAATTTTGCTCAGGAGTATCTATTTAACAACGCCTATAGAGAGCAGTTAAAGGAATATGTATCTTGTGGCAATCAAAATATAGACAAAGTGTCGTATGAGAAGAATGATTTGATAAAACATTTTATAGAATTTAATCAATGCACGAAAAGTGGTTACACTGAATTTAAAAATAGTTTATCAAAAAAAGGTAAATTTCTTGTTAATCTTGGTGCTAGTATTAATAATATGCAATTTCGGATTGAAGAATTTATAGATGCAGCTCCAAATGCTGTTTTTTCAAAAGAAAAATGCATTGGTTTTAGCGCGGGAATTGAATATCTGATTCCTCTTAATAGATATATATTTGGTGTTTTCACAGATGCAAGTTATTCTTATTATCAATCCAATAGAATATTTATAAATGATCCAATTTCTTCTATTGATGAAAGTAATGAAATAGTATATAAATCCATAAGTTTTCCAATAGGTCTAATCTACTATTTAAATTTTGATAGAAAACACAGGTTGTTTTTAAAAGCAGCTTTTGTGCCGCAAATTATACTTTCTGATTCTTATTTAAATTTGGGCCTTAAGGAAACATTTTCTCCTTCATCTCGAGAATTATTTGGTATTGGTTATAAATACAGTAATTTAGGAATAGAATTAGGATATTATACTCCAATTAATATAACACAACAACTTCATAAAAGGCCATCTGAATTTACTGAGATGTCTTTTAAACTCACCTATGGGCTCCAGTGGTTTGGTGATAGATAATCCGGAGTAATGGGAAGCCTACAAAAATATTAAATGATTTAATACCTAAAAGTCTCAAATAAAAGTTGCATGTATCAGATAAAGTATTTATCTTT
>CAZTXR010000347.1:0-1603 GCA_964617605.1 uncultured Clostridia bacterium
AATACAAAAAAAAAGCACTAATAGTGCCTTTTTTATAGTAAATTGTTAAATTTTACTTCTTAATACTATTTTAATATATAAACACACTTTCTGTGCCATTCTGCACGCAGTAAAAAATCTAATTTTTCGGATACTTAGCTATCGCCAAGAATTACAAATTTATTATTGGCCTCCTTCCATATTTTCATCTTCGATTTCTTCATTTAATGTCCTTTGTTTCTTTTCAACTATTTTTTTTCTTAATATAACTTTTGTTCCGACATCCTTTTCTGACAAGATAACAAGTTCATCCATAAATGATTCCATGACAGAAAATCCCATCCCGGAACGTTCCAATTCCGGCTTTGTGGTAAACAAGGGCTCTCTTGCTTTTTCTACATCAGTAATTCCGCAGCCAAAATCTTCAACTATTATTTCAACTATCTGCCCCTTGATTGTGCACTTTATTTCAATTTCACCGATTTCATCCTCATAGGCATGTACAACAGCATTTGTAACCGCCTCAGATACTGCTGTCTTAATATCGGTTATTTCGTTCATGGTCGGATTCAAGCTTGAGCAAAACGCCGCAACTGCAGATCTTGCAAAGGACTCGTTAACAGATAGACTCGGTATTTTAATATACACATAATTATTATGCATTTTATCCCCCTATTTTATATTAATTATTTTTCCAATGCCGCTCATATCAAGAATCTTTCTTACTTTTTTGCTGGCATGTACTATTTCTATAACACCGTTTCGTTTTCTGATGACTTTATATCGTCCTATCACAAACCCAATACCTGAACTGTCAATAAAATCAAGACCTTTAAAATCTATCACCAATTTATTGAACTTGTCGCTTTTAATTTTCTCATCAATTAAATCTCTCGCTTCATCGGCTCCGTGATGGTCCAATTCACCCTTAAGCTTTATTGTTAGTACTTGTCCTGTTTCTATAAACTGAATATTCACAACATCATCCTTCCCTTTCTGCATTATGTACAAGCCATTATACTACTTATGAAAGGATATTTCTCTGACTTATTTTGATGTTTTTTGTCGATAATTATGTAAATTTCAAATCAATTATCTATATAAGGAAATAAAAGAGAAAATTCTGAGCCCTTTCCCGGTGTGCTTTTAACCTTTATTTTACCTTTATGTCCTAATACTATAATCTTTGCTATTGAAAGCCCTAATCCATGGCCACTTATTTGCTTGCTTCTTGATTGTTCTGCTCTGTAAAGCCTGTCAAATATTTTATCTAAATCATTTTTTTGAATCCCTACACCGGTATCTTCTACTTTTATTACATAATATTCATCCTGAATATATCCAGAAACCATAAGATATTCGCCTTCAGGAGTATATTTCATTGCATTCTCAACCAATATTCTAATCGCCTGCTTAATTCGCATCTTATCGCCGTAAATTGTTGCATCCTGATAAAATTTAAAATATAATTTGTGTTTTGTATCAATCATTTTTGTTTCTTTTTCAATTTCATTGAGAATAGTGCAAATTCTAAAATCAGCCTTTGTAAAATTCAAAGTGCTTTTATCACTTCTTGCAATAAACAATAACTTTTCAATTAAATCCTGCATATTGTCCGTTTCAT
>CAZTXR010000348.1:0-1593 GCA_964617605.1 uncultured Clostridia bacterium
CTTCTTCTACCTGATATTTATTTACTCCAACAACTATTCTATCTAATGATTCAATTTCCATTTGATATTGATATGCTGCGTCAGAAATTTCTTTTTGAATATAACCTAAGTCAATAGCCCTTGTAGCTCCACCCAAATCATCAATCTTTGTGATATATTCCATTGCTTTTTCTTCTATTTCTTTTGTTTTTGCTTCAATGAAATACGAACCCGCCAAGGGATCAATAGTGTTAGTAACTCCTGTTTCACTGGCAATTATCTGCTGGGTTCTAAGTGCAATGGTAACAGAATCAGTTGTTGGAAGAGCTAAGGCTTCATCTCTTGAATTTGTATGCAGAGACTGAGTTCCTCCAAGTACTGCGGCAAGTGCCTGCATCGCAACTCTTATAATATTGTTATCAGGCTGCTGGGCTGTAAGTGTACATCCTGCTGTTTGAGTATGGAATTTAAGCATCATGGATTTTTCACTTTTTGCCTTAAATCTTTCTTTCATTATTTTTGCCCAAAGTCTTCTTGCAGCTCTGAATTTTGCAACCTCCTCAAACAAATCATTATGCGAATTAAAGAAAAATGAAAGTCTTGGTGCAAATGTATCAACATCAAGTCCGGCTTTTATAGCCGCATCAACATACGCAATACCGTCTGCCAATGTAAAACCTACTTCCTGAGCTGCAGTAGAGCCTGCTTCTCTTATGTGATACCCCGAAATGCTTATGGTATTCCATTTTGGAACTTCTTTAGAGCAGTATTCGAATATATTAGTAATAAGCCTCATAGACGGTTCCGTCGGGAATATATATGTTCCTCTTGCTATGTATTCTTTCAGTATATCATTTTGAATAGTTCCTCTTAATTTGTCGGCTGATACTCCCTGCTTTTCCGCCACCGCAATATACATTGCCAAAAGAACAGATGCAGGAGCATTTATTGTCATAGATGTACTCACCTTATCAAGGGGTATTCCGTCAAACAATATTTCCATATCCTTTAATGAATCTATGGCAACCCCAACCTTGCCTACCTCTCCCTGCGCCAATGAATGGTCTGAGTCATAACCTATTTGTGTCGGCAGGTCAAAGGCTACGGATAATCCTGTTGAACCCTGATTAACCAAATATTTATATCTTTCGTTTGATTCCTCGGCAGTGGCAAATCCTGCATACATACGCATAGTCCAAGGCTTTGTTCTGTACATTGTAGGTTGGTATCCTCTTGTAAAAGGATATTGTCCAGGGTATCCTATTTCATTTTCATAATCAATATTTTCAACATCTTCCGGTGTATATAATCTGTTAACAAGGGCACCGGACACGGATTTAAATTCTTTCTTGCTTTCAGGTGCTTTAGCTAACGATTTATTTAACACTTTTTCTTCCCATACCTTTCTCGTATCTTGCATATGGGAAAGTTTTTCTTTTTCAAACATTTTTGCCTCCTATATTTTAAATGCCTGCCTCTATATTCAGGGACATTCCTTGCACCTGTTCTCCATAGCAAGATATGACCCTCTTCCTTAATACTTATATTAATATTAATTGTGAATTTTTGCAACATTTTAAGCAAAATGACTTTGTTTATTTTATTCTTGCAAAA
>CAZTXR010000349.1:0-1576 GCA_964617605.1 uncultured Clostridia bacterium
GATTAGGGCGAATGTTTGGATTTAATTTTCTTGAAAACTTCAATTATCCTTACATCTCCAAAAGTATTACGGAATTTTGGAGGAGATGGCACATATCACTGAGCACCTGGTTTAGAGACTATGTCTATATACCTATGGGCGGAAGCAGAGTAAGCAAGCTTAAATGGATAAGAAATATTTTTGTGGTGTGGTTTTTAACGGGATTTTGGCATGGTGCCAATTGGAACTTCGTTATTTGGGGTCTGTATTTTGGTGTCTTCCTGGTAGTGGAAAAATTTGTTCTGGGAAACATTCTAAACAAATTACCAAGCTTTATAAGCCGCCTATATACTCTCTTCTTTGTATTAATCAGCTTTGTAATATTTAATACAAACAGCATGGCTGAATTTGGCCTATATATAAAAGGAATGTTCGGGTTTCTAAATATCCCCCTTGCTAATGCTGAATCAGTATATTATTTAAGAAGTTACGGTTTGACATTTATTATAGCCGCCATAGGGGCAAGTCCCTTAGTTGTGAAAATTATAAATAAGATGAAAGCCGGCAAGAATGGCAATTATGTCTTAAATATTTTAGAACCCCTTGTATTGATATCCTTGCTTTTACTCATAACCGCTTACTTGGTGGACGGTTCGTTTAACCCCTTCCTGTACTTTAGATTTTGAGGTGGAATATGAAAAACAATATAAAAAATATAGCGGTATCCTTAAGCTTTATAATAGTAATTACAGCCTTTATGCTGCTGAATATTATAATGCCCGATAAAGAGTTTTCCTACAGCGAAAGGCGAAAGCTTATTTCGCTTCCCAACTTTTCTGTTCAAAAGCTTTTAAAGGGGGACCTGGTTGATGAATATGAAAAATATGTTTTAGACCAATTCGTATTTCGGGATAGCTTCAGGGGATTAAAGGCCTTTGGCAAATATTATTTATTTAAGCAAAAGGACAATAATGATATATATATAGTAAATGGAATTATTGAAAAAATGGAATATAAATTAAATGAGAAATCAATATTGAATGCAGCAAATAAATTCAATAATATATATGCCAAATATTTAAGGGGCAAAAATGTAAACTACGGAATAATCCCCAATAAGGGATACTTTATTGCAGATAAGAATGGATATTTAACTGTCGATTATGACAAGATGGTTGAAATTATGAAAGAAAACATAAAGGATATGAACTATATCGATTTGCCGGAATTATTAACCATAGAGGATTATTACAAGACGGATATTCATTGGAATCAAGAGAGCCTAGTGAAAATTGCTGATTTATTATTGAAGGAATTAGGCAATGAGGGTCTTGACAGCCAATATGCAAAGCATGAACTGTATCCTTTTTACGGTTCCTATTACGGGCAGGCAGCTCTAAAAATAAAGCCTGATACTTTAACCTATCTGACCAATAAAACGATAGAGGATGCTCTTGTATATGATTATGAATCAGATACCTACAGCAGGGTTTATATGACGGATTTGTTTGACGGCATGGATTCCTATGATGTTTTTCTGTCCGGGGCCAAGCCCTTGCTTACCATCTATAATGACAACTGCAAAAATAATAAGGAG
>CAZTXR010000350.1:0-1576 GCA_964617605.1 uncultured Clostridia bacterium
TGTTGAACTAAAATAGGATTTTCTTTGGTTATACCATTTTTAAATATTTCTAATTTATTCATCTCATCCTCCTATTTTAAATAATCCGTATATACTTTTATGGCATTGTTTACAGCGCTTAAAAATGATTTAGAAGAATATGTTGCACCTGTAACTGCATCAATATCATTTTCGCCAAGTTCACTGCTTCCATCTTTGCCTATAAACTGATTTGTAAAAGCAGGCAAGGTTGTTTTAGAGCCTAAGCCTTCAGTTTCCTGATGGGAAATTACGCTAACCCCTGATATTTGTCCATCGGGGGTAAATCCGACATACAACTCCATATCTCCGTTAAAACCTTTAACAGTACTGAGTGTTCTAACAACTCTGCCAAGTTCATTACCTGAGGAATCAACAGCAGTCATTAAATTTACAACTTTTTTATTCTCATTTCTAACTGTTTCAATTAATGCAGCATCTTCATAATCCTTAAACACAATCGAGCCCGGCATTACGGCTTCCAAAATGGCGGGGTCCATGCTGGCCATTGCCTCGTTTTGAGCTATTATATCTTTGGTAGTATCATTTAACCAAGCTAAAACACCGGCTGATATGGCACCTATTATAAATAATATACCGGCTAATTTTACAAAATTATTTTTCATTCTTTTTACCTCCTTTTGCTAGGCCAAATACTTGAGGTTTAACATATTTATCTATCATTGGAGTTAAAATATTCATAAGCAGTATTGAATAGGAAACACCTTCAGGATATCCGCCCATTTTTCTTATAAACATTGTAAGCATACCAGCGCCAACTGCAAAAATAACTTTACCCTTATCTGTAACAGGGCTTGTTGCAAAATCTGTTGCCATGAAAAATGCTCCTAAGATTAAACCGCCGCCAAGTATATGGTATGGTAAATTTCCTGCATCAAAAATCAAAGCTAAAAGAGCAACTGTACCAATGTAAAACACCGGTATAATCCACTTAATTGTTCCCTTATATATTAAATAAATTCCACCTATAAGAAGAAGTATTGAAGAAGTTTCTCCTATAACACCGGGAATATTTCCAATGAACATATCCCATAAGGACGGCAGTTGCCCGGAAGCAGCTCCTTTTATCATTGTAAGAGGTGTTGCTGAAGCTACTGCATCTGTTGCGGGATTTACAAAGCCTCCTGCCATATGTGATGACCATGAAGCCATTAAAAATGCTCTGCCTGCCAATGCAGGATTTAAAAAGTTAAAACCTATTCCGCCGAATACTTGCTTTACTATTCCTATAGCAAAAGCTGAGCCAATGACGGCAATCCACCAAGGTGCTCCTGCAGGCAAATTAAATGCCAATAATATTCCGGTAACAACCGCACTTAAATCGGTAACAGTTATGGGTCTGTTCATAAATTTTTGGCAAAGATATTCTGTAACAACTGCTGAAATTACAGATACCAACAATAATATTGCCGCTTTCATTCCAAAATAATATATACTTGCCGCCAATGCTGGCATTAGTGCAATTATTACATCAAGCATTAAGTTTTGTGTTGTTTCATCGGATCTAATATGAGGTGACGATGAACCAATCAATTTA
>CAZTXR010000351.1:0-1569 GCA_964617605.1 uncultured Clostridia bacterium
TTTTATAAATCTTCATTTGTAAGTATATCATATAAAATAATCGGATAGTAGTAAATAAAACACTTTACATCAAAATTTTGATCGCTAAGCATTGATCTTAGGGTTCATTTCCCAGACTTCTTATTGCAGTATATCGGAAAACATATTATAATAGTGCTGATGTTTGTGTAAGGACAGCTCAAAAGAATAAAACAGTTTTTAAATCAGAATATATGTTAACTGGGAGATTAGGATGGAGAATGTATTTATAGACAAAAGGAAACACAGCACATTTTCATGGGACATGCTTGGTGATATTAAAAAGGGACGGGAAGACTTGGGTGAAGAAATGCCTGTCCTGGTATACAGGCTCATGCAGTACTCATTGCTTGATATACTCAGCAAAGAATTCGGAGAGGAAAAAGCAAATGCATACTTTAGAAAGGCAGGTTGTTTAGCCGGAATTGAATTTGCAAAAAATGTTTTGGATTTAAAGGTTGACTTTGATTCGTTTATATTAAACCTCAAGAATGCATTGCTGGATTTAAAAATAGGCATACTTCGCATGGAAATATATGACGGAGAAAAGGAAGAAATCCAGCTTACCGTAAGTCAAGATTTGGATTGCAGCGGTTTACCCATAACAAATGAATCCGTATGCAGCTTTGATGAAGGTTTTATAGCAGGTATTTTAGAAGTTTATACAGGAAAGAAATATAATGTATATGAAACAGATTGTTGGGCAACAGGAGCCAGGGTTTGTCGTTTTAAAGGAAGCCCTGCATTATAATTATTTAGAATATTAAAGAAAGGACAAAAATCCATGGATAAAAACGCAAAAATTTTGTTCGATTATCTCAATGATCTTATATATGATCCTGCAAATGCACAGTTGGATTTGAATTTATTATCTGAAGATTTTACGGAATTAGGCAAGGGTATGATCTTTTTTGCCTCCAATGTAACAGCTGCCACGGAATTAGCAAAATCATTGTCGCAAGGAGATTTAAATGTTCAGCTTCCTCCGCCTGACAATGAATTTGCTGCTCCTTTAAAATCACTGCATGCAGCTTTGAAACATCTGACCTGGCAAACTCAGCAAATTGCAAAAGGCGATTACAATCACCGCATTGATTATTTGGGGGAATTCTCACAGGCATTTAATTCAATGGTTGAAAAGCTTAAGGTTCAGGAAGCAGTGCAAAAGAAATATGTATATGACCTGCAGAAAACAGCCTATATCGATAAATTGACAAGGCTCTACAACCGTCACTTTGGTATGGATACATTAAATGAATGGCTTAAGAATAAAATGAGCTTTGTTTTATGTTTTGTCGATATAGATAATTTGAAATATGTTAATGACAAATTTGGACATTGGGAGGGGGATAAATACATTACCTGTGTATCTGATGCCCTTAATGATTTTTTCCCGGGAGAAGTAATAAGCCGTATAGGAGGAGACGAGTTTATGCTTTTGTTAAAGGAATGGTCCTTGGATGATGCCGGAGAAAAATTTGAAAGCATTAGAAACTTTCTTCTGATTTCCGGCACCGACCCAAATAATTACATAAAAAGCATAAGCTACGG
>CAZTXR010000352.1:0-1554 GCA_964617605.1 uncultured Clostridia bacterium
AGAAATGTGCTGATATGACAAAAAGTATTTTGGAAGGAAATATAAATATAGATCCCTACAAGAAGGCAGACGGCACAAGGCCTTGCAAGTATTGCGGCTTTATAAGTATTTGTCAATTTGATAAATCCTTAGGAAACAATTATCGATTATTAGGTAAAATGGACAGGAATGATATTGTAAAATCGGCTAAAGGAGAAGCACAATCATGAATTGGACGAAGGAACAAGAGCGGATAATTGGTATAAAAAACTCAAATATATTAGTTTCTGCTGCTGCAGGTTCCGGGAAAACTGCAGTAATGGTTGAAAGAATAATTTCTCTAATTAAGAATGGCGAAGATATAGATAAATTTTTGGTTGTAACATTTACCAAGGCTGCTGCTGCGGGAATGAAGCAGAAAATTCAAAAATCATTGGTGAAAGCCCTTCAAGGCAAGGAAGGAAATGTAAAGCATTTAAGAAAACAGCTATCTCTTTTAAACAGGTCAATGATTACTACAATTGACTCTTTTTGCATGGATCTTGTGAAGAAAAACTTCCATTTGACTGATCTTGATCCCAATTTCAAAGTAGGCGACAAAAGTGAATTAAACATATTATTGCAAGAGTCCATAGATGAGGCATTAGAAGAAGAATACGGAAGCATTAATGATAATGAAAATTTCAGAAAATTAGTTGAAGGTTTTACGGGAAACAGGGGCGATGACGAAATATCAGAAATTATTCAAAATGCATACAGGTTTATACTTAGCTTTCCCGATCCTTTTGCATGGCTTAATGAAAGTGTTGACACGATGAATATAAAAGGTTCTGAGCTTAAACGCTCAAAGTGGCTTGAAGAAATAAAAAAACATATAATGCTTCTTTTAGATGGTGCAAAGGGCTACATTAATACTGCAATTGATATATGCAAGGAAGCTCAGGGGCCCCTGCTTTATTTAGATACATTAAGAAAGGATATGGATATTGTAAATAACTTATGTGAGCTTATTATACTTGATGATATGGATGAGTTCATGGATGCATTAAACAATTTTAAGGCGCCGAAAGCAGCAGTCTTTAAGGAAAAGGACAATCCGGATGTAGATTTAAAAAAACAATTTGAAGTAAACGGCTCAAAAAATAATAACAGTATGAGGGCAAAATATAAAGGAATTATATCTTCTATAAAAGAACTTTTGCCTTATGATTTGGATTATGAAAAGTATGCTGAAGAAATAAACAAAATGTATGGTTCAATAAGTGCACTGAGGGATTTAATTGAAAAGACAGATAAACTATACAAGGGAAAAAAGACAGAAAAATCAATAGCAGATTTTAATGATTTGGAACATTTCGCATTAAATATATTAAGAAAAAAGAATGAGGGCGGAATATTTCATCCTTCAGATACAGCTGAATACTACAAGAAAAAGTTTAATTATATATTTATAGATGAATATCAGGATTCAAACAGCTTGCAGGAAGCAATTATTGAGCAAATAAAAAAAGAAAGCAATTTGTTCATGGTCGGGGATGTAAAACAAAGTATTTACAGATTCAGGCTTGCAGACCC
>CAZTXR010000353.1:0-1523 GCA_964617605.1 uncultured Clostridia bacterium
TTTTTTAGGTAAACAATACCGCATTGCACAAAACCCATTTTGCTCAGCAAACTTCTCATGGGCATATTATCACGATGGGTGTCTATCCTTATATTTTTCGATTTATCATAGCACCAGTTAAGGCAGAATGTTGCAACACCTTTTTTCCCTGCTGCTGCAGCAATCCTGTGAACCACACCATAGGGTTCATCGTTAAGCCATTGGCCTTCATATATTTTCTCATATGTGGGCTCCTGTCCTTCTGTGTACATAAATACACCCACAATTTGCCCCTCATCAAGACATACATAGCCTGTCTTATTTTCTATATCGTTTTTAACTTCTGAAATACCCGGATACTGCCCATTCCACTGATTGGGATTCCCGGTGGTCTTCATGAATTCTCTTGCATCTTCATATATCTTTAGAATTTTATCCAAATCTTCAATAGTGCTGTTTCTAATCTCCATCCTGTGCCTCCATGCTTTTTCTATGAATTGAGTTCAATAATTATGCTTTAGTTTACCATATTTTATAGTCATTCTCAATAAAAAATCCTGCCTATTTTGATTGTTTAGGACTTGCCACATAGGATGCAATTCTTGTGATCAAAAATTAAGAGTGCAAAACATATAAACATATATTGTTTGCACTCTGATTTTTAAGTTTTTATATTTTATTATTGTTTAATTCTCACTCTTTGCCTTGTAGTCTGCAATTACCTTTTCTGCCATCATTATTGGCATTTCATCGTATCTTAGGAATTCCATTTCAAAGCTTCCTCTTGCTTGGGTCATGGATTTAAGCTCGATTGCATATGTGTACATTTCAGCCATAGGAGCTTCCGCCATTACCAATTGAGAGCCGTCTTCCTGTTGTTCCATACCGAGAATTCTTCCGCGTCTCTTATTCATGTCGCCCATAATATCTCCCAAATACTCATCGGGAATACTGATTTCGACTTTTGCAATCGGTTCAAGCAATATTGGTTTAGCTTCTGTCATTCCTTTTTTGAAAGCTAAGGAAGCAGCAATTTTAAATGCCATTTCATTTGAGTCAACATCATGGTAAGAACCGTCATACAGTGTAGCTTTTACGTTAACAACCTTGCAGCCTGCCAATACACCCTTATCAAGACATTCTCTAAGTCCCTTTTCCACTGCCGGTATATAGTTTCTTGGCACTGAACCGCCGAATATTTCTTCAGCAAAGACAAATTCTTCCTGTGATGGTTCAAATCTTACATGAACATCCCCGTACTGACCGGCGCCGCCTGATTGTTTTTTATGTTTTCCTTGAACATCGGATTTGCCCTTAATTGTTTCTCTGTATGCAACTTTAGGATTATTTAAATCTACATCAACCTTAAAGTTATTTTTTAGCTTGCTTGCAATAACAGACAGCTGAATATTACCCTGTCCTCCGATAACCAACTCTTTTGTTTCGGTATTTCTTTCTATTGAGAATGTCGGATCCTCTTCATTCAGTCTATAAAGTCCTGTTCCTATTTTTTCGTCACTGTCTTTTGTTTTTCCTGTTACAGC
>CAZTXR010000354.1:0-1515 GCA_964617605.1 uncultured Clostridia bacterium
CTTCTGTTATAGATATTCTTTTTCCGGCAATTCTATTAAAAAGTGTTGACTTGCCCACATTTGGCCTGCCGACAATAGTTACAATAGGTCTTCCCATTTTTATCTCTTCCTCCGTTTATTTAACGATTAAACTTAGCAAAGCATCACCGTCTACATCGCAAACTTCTACTTTAGTATTTAATTCTTTTTCTAAATCTTCAATTACCATATCATCCAACATTACAAGATTATCATTTATCATGTTTCTTGGTAATATAAGATTTTTATAATCCTTTCCCTTAAGTTGTTCTATAATGTCTTTTCCCGTAGCAAGTCCTGATACTGTTATTTTATCACCAAAAAAGTTATTTATTATTTTAGCAACATTAATTTTTACATTTATTTTTTTCATGATTATTTCAGCTAACTCCACCATTAGTTCATAAGCTGCTACACCTGTAACAAAGGTTATTTCGTCATATAGTATTTTTTTATATTTAATATTTTTTACACTTTCTTTTATTTGGCTTTTAAACAATCTGCACATACCTATGCCGTTTTCCAATTGGTCAAAATCTTCATAGTCTTTATATTCAGGAAAATCATAACCGCTTTGAATATAAAATTCATCTGCTATAAATATAAATCTGGTTCCTAAACTTTTTAGCAGGTTTTTTTGAAGATTTGTAACCTGATCTACAAGACCTCTTGAACTTTCTTTATCAAATGCTTTAAGCTCTATAAGTTTTTCCCTGTGTTTAGTAAGCCCTACAGGAACAACAGCAACGCTTCTGAGCCCCGGATGAAGTGACGATAAATCAGTAATAGTCTTTGTAAGCACTTCCCTATCATTTACATCCCTTACCAATACAATTTGACAATCAACCGTGATATGAGCATCTATAAGTTTTTTTAAGTACATCAGGATATCAATATCCTTATCATTGCCCATCATATACTTTCTAAGTTCTGAGTCTGTTGTATGCACTGATACTTTTATGGGGCTGATTCTGTATTTAATAATCCTGTCTATTTCATCGTCAGATAAATTTGTTAAAGTTATAAAATTTCCGTACAAAAAAGATAATCTTGTGTCATCATCCTTCAAATAAAGAGTTTTTCTCATTCCTTTAGGCATCTGGTCAATAAAACAAAATATACACTTATTTGAACACACCTTTATATTGTCCATAAGGGGATTTTCAAATACAATCCCAATATCTTCATCATATTCTTTTTCAATTTCAAGCTCCCAAATTTCTCCGTCTTTCTTTCTGATTTCGAAAACAACGAACTCGTCTGAAATTTGGTACTTATAATCTATGTAATCTTGTATTGCAGAATTATTTACTGTTAATAATTCGTCCCCCGCCTCTATTTCTAATTCTTCTGCTATAGAGTTTTTTAATACTTTAACTATGAGATTTTTCATGTTTTATCCTTTAAATTCAATGTTTAGCACATTATATTATAGCATACCTCAATAATCAACTGCAATCTTATTTTTTAAAGAAGCACTTGTGACAGCAACCCCGT
>CAZTXR010000355.1:0-1513 GCA_964617605.1 uncultured Clostridia bacterium
TACGGATAGATAAAATGCTGTCCAACACAGGTGTTGGCTCAAGAAAACAAATTAAAACAGATGCAAAAAAAGGTTCCATAGAATTAAACGGTGTGATAGAAAAAGACAGTTCGAAAATAATTGACACTGAAATTGATGAAGTCAAATATAAGGGTGAAATCATTAAATATACCCCATATATTTATATTATGATGAATAAGCCAAGCGGGGTAGTTTCGGCAACAGAAGATAACTATGACAAAACAGTCATAGATTTATTAAGGGATGAGGATAAATTCTATAATCCATTTCCCGTAGGAAGGCTTGACAAGGATACCGAAGGTTTGCTGCTTATTACAAATGACGGTCAATTGGCACACGACTTATTATCTCCAAAAAAACATGTGTACAAAACATATTATGCGGAAGTTGAGGAAGAGGTCACGGAGGATGATGTGACAGCCTTTGAAAAAGGAGTCATATTGAAAGAAGACAATTATAAAACACTTCCCGCAAAACTTAATATAATAGAATCCGGCTATCCTTCAATTTGTCTGGTAACAATAAGGGAGGGTAAATTTCATCAAGTAAAAAGAATGTTTAATGCAGTAAATAATGAGGTAACATATTTAAAAAGAATATCCATGGGACCCTTAAAATTGGATGAATCACTAAAGACAGGACAGTACCGCCATCTGACGGAAGAAGAAATAGAGGCCTTATACAAAAGATAAGATCCTTAACTGCGTTCAGGATTACAAGGAGGGAATATGAAATTAGGAATGCCTGCGTTGGTTGAATATTCATCACTTGACCAATTGATTGAATTATGCACGAGGCTTAAATTAAACTTTATAGAGCTAAACATGAATTTGCCCTATAATTTTATACATAAAATAAACCCTGCTAAACTAAAAAGTATTGCAAAAGAAAACAATATCGAATTTACAATGCATATGCCCGATGAGGCTGATTTAGGCTCCTTTTTCGAAAGCGTGAGAGAAGGATATGTAAAACTGTTTTCAGATACCATAGACTGGGCTAAGGAAGCGGGTGTGGGACTTCTTAACCTGCATATTATTGAAGGGGCAAGAATGACCCTGCCTGACAAAAAAGTTTATATTTACGAGCAATATTCAAAGGAATATACGGATAACTTTATTAAATCAATAAATTTTCTGTCAAGAAGGGCAGCGGAAAGCAATATAACATTGGCAATAGAAAACTCGGGAAATTTTCACAAAAAATTCATACAAAATACCTTGAACGAAGCTTTAAAATATCCCAACATAAAACTTACCTGGGATACAGGCCACGATGCCACAAGCGGCTTTACCGACAGCCAGTACCTAATGGCAAATAAAAATCACATAGCCCACATGCACCTTCATGATGTCAGGGGAAAAAATGACCACCAGGTTCTTTTTGAAGGAGACCTGAATATCGAGGAATTGCTGAAATTTGCCAAAGCAATGAATATCAAAACACTGATAGAAGTAAAAACAGAAGAAGCACTTATAAAATCCATTAATAA
>CAZTXR010000356.1:0-1505 GCA_964617605.1 uncultured Clostridia bacterium
TCAAATACAAAGTATAAGGAGGTAATATGGATATTCAATTAAAGAAAGGTCTTCTCGAAAACTGCGTATTAGCTGTACTAAATAAAGACGATTCCTATGGGTATCAGATAGTTAAGGATATTTCGCTCCATATAAAAATTTCAGAATCCACATTGTACCCCATACTTAAGCGTCTTGAAGGCAATGAGCTGCTTTCTGTTTATTCTGTTGAGCACAATGGGCGGCTGAGAAAATATTATAGAATAACTGATGAAGGAAAAAAGAAGCTAAAATCATTTAAAGAAGAGTGGATGGAAGTAATGGACGTTTATAATTTTATTGTTTCAAAAATTTAAAATAATTTGATGAGGAAGGTAGCAAATGGGAAAGGAAAAATTTATTGATGAGTTAATGCACAAAGTGAATTATTTATCGGAAGAGGAAATATCCAAGGTCCTTACATATTACAGTGAAATTATTGATGATAAAATAGAGGATGGAATGACAGAGGAAGATGCTGTTTTAAGCCTTGGGAGCATGGAGGAAATTGAAGAAATCATAAGAGCCGAGGCCGGAAATTATAAAAAAGAAAATCAAAGTGAACGAAAAATATATATATGTAAAAATGATGTGAAGCTTATTCATGTTGATGACAAAAATACTTCCATAGAAATTAATCCGACATCTGATGATAAAATATATATTGAATATTATGAAGACAAATATAGTGAATATGATATTTTAGAAAATGAAGACACTGTATTAATTAAGAAAATTACATACCCGCATTTCATGTTTTTCGGCGGGCTTCTTCAGAATCATACTGCAAAAACAAAGATGGTAATAAATATTCCTTTGAAAACAAAGGTTAATAAGCTTGACATTTCAACGAGCAATGCTTTTATAAACTGTATTGATTTAAGTGTGCCAAGAATTGAGTTGCAATCAAGCAATGGGACAATGAATATTAAAAACATAGAAGCATTAGAAGGAGTTAAAATTTATACTACAAATGGCGGATTGAATATTATCAATTTAAAATCAGGCAATATGGTTGAATGCAATACTACAAATGGAAGCATTATACTTCAGGATGTCAGAACCGACGACGATATTAAGCTTAAAACAAGTAATGCAGCTGTAAAAATAAATGCCGCAGCCTCTAAAAATTTATCGGTGAAAACATCAAACGGAAGTATTAAATTTGAAGATGTTGAAGTGAATGATAGCCTTGACCTGAAAAGTACAAATTCAAGTATAAAGGGAAAAATTAAGGGAAAGATGACTGATTTCAACATAATCAGCAAGACAAGCAATGGAAAAAACAACCTTCCAAGCTCACTAAAATCCGGGGATAAAAATCTTACTGCAGTAACTTCCGACGGATCTATTAATATAGAGTTTCTTGAATTATAGGAGGTATAGAATTTCCGGCAACAGATTGGTTGAACAAGGGGGAGTAACCGTCCCCTTGTCATATACCCTACTTATGATAAGCCTCACCGTAACACATATTATTATAAATT